>JBAZYC010000002.1:0-51314 GCA_041659525.1 archaeon
ATTAGTTACCACTAAATTTGTATAAGCTTTTTCTGGTAAGTTCCTCATTAATGGTTTTAATAACGCTTTTGTTACCCTTCCCCCTCTACTCAATTTTGCAGCTTTGCTAGCTGAAAAAGAACGAGTTTTTTTTGGCATAACCATACAATAACTTTCATTCAAAAAGCTTTTTTAAGCAACTTAAACCCAATTTTTTGCTAGTTAAATTAACAAAAAACTCTAACTTAAGTAAAAAAAACTAATAAAACTCAGTTATATAAACCAGAAACGCGCTATTAGAATAAGGAATTAAAAATGGTTTTTGATTTAATTGGTTTTGTAACTCTTACATTATTTCAATGGTTGACTGTTTTTGCAGTAAATATTATCCCTGCCATGATGCCCCCTACTTGGGCAGTGTTATCTTTCTTCTATATTACAAGTCCCCAAAATATTTGGTTACTTGTATTAATTGGAGTAACTGCTTCCACTTGTGGGAGATATGCTCTTGCAAAGCTTTCGGGTTATATTACTTCTAAGTTTGCTAATAAACAAAAAAGAGAAGAATTTGATTCTATTAAAGAAAAATTACAAGGAAAACCTTTGCAAAAATTTGTTTTTACTTTGATTTATGCTTTAAGTCCGCTTCCATCAAACGCTTTATTTATTGCTTTCGGAGCAACAAAAACAAAACTTGCTCCAGTACTTGCCGGTTTTTTTGTAGGAAGAACAATTAGTTATCTCTTCTTAGTATTCACTACTCAAAAAGTGTTTAGTTCATTTGAATCTACTCTTGCAGGGAACGCTTCGCTTTGGACAATTATGATTGAAATTATTGGGGTAGTTGCGGTACTCGGATTTTTCCTTGTAGATTGGAACAAAATGATTCAGCTTGGCGGAGAACCAGCAAAGAAAAAGAGAAAATGGGAAAAAATTTAATTTTAAAAAATTTTGCAAAAGGTTATTCTTATGACTCTAAAAAGATTACCTCCTGCGTTAGTTAAGCGATTTCGAGACTTGGCTTCTAAAAAGCTTAAACAAAATACGCAAAGGGAAGTGAATAGATTTTTTATTAGATTACCAGGGATTGATCGTAGTAGGATAGAAGAAGCTCACTTAATTCAAAAAACTCATTTTGACAAACTTGTTAGTCAAGGAATGGAGCCTGCTTTAGCCCAAGAAAAAGCAAAAAGAATGGCTAAAAAATATGTTAATAGAATTAGTAAAATACGTGAAATGGATATTAGTAAAAATTATCCCGAAATCGGGGTAGTAGTATTAAAACGAACTGAAGCTTTGGATGCAAAACAAAAATTAAGTCTTATTCATAAACTTATCAATTTTCATAACACCAATCATAAGCCGACTTATTACTCTCTAAAAAAACCAATCGCTTATCCTTTGGGGGAAAGATATATTTTAATGGCAAAAACCGAAAAACCTTCTCTTGAGGAAGTATTAGTGGGAAGCACAAGAAGAGCAAAAACCTTTATGGATCAATTAGCTACTGAAGGAGCAAACCTAGATATGCTAAAACAAGCAAGAATAGAACTTGAAAGAAATATAGGTTACCTTCCAAAAGATATTTTTATTATTGATTTTAAAGAGGGGAAATTTGTTTTCATGCCCTATATTGAAAAGCCATTTTAGTTTTTGATTTTTGAATGCTAACTCCATAGTTCAATAAATTTATATTGGATAAAACCCTACTTTAGATAGGTGAAATTATGGCTAAGAAGTATTGGAGATGCACTATTTGCGGAGATTTGCATTTTGGAGAAAGAGCTCCTGAAAAATGTCCTACTTGCGGTCATCCAAGAGAACAGGCAGTTGAAATAAAGAAAGAAGAATTCGTGAAATTATTAAAATGAAAAAATGGTTTTGAATATGAGTAACTTCACAAAAAAAGAAATTGAATTATTCAAGAATGTTCAAGCAAAAACAAAAATCGAAGTTAAAGAACTTAGCAAACATTTTTTTGAAAACAAAATTAGAATACTCGGAGTTAGTGGAAGCGCTAGAAGTATTAATGATATGAGTAAAGAGAACTCTACTAGTGAGTGGTTGCTCGAAAAGTGTTTGAATGAAGCAAAGAAATTAGGTGCAGAAACTAAATTAATTTCGCTTAGGGATTTTGAAATCAAACCCTGTAAGGCTTGTTACTCTTCAACAAATGCTCATTGCCATTACAAATGTAGTTGTTACCCCGAGGGAGAATTCGGAGATGATATGACTAACAAATTATATGATATGGTTTCTTGGGCAGATGTAATTGTTTTTGCTACCCCTGTTAATAATTTCAAAATCTCTTCAATGATGAGTTTGTTTCTTGATAGATTAATTAGTATGGATGGGAGTCTTTCTCCAGCGGACTCTAAGAATCCAAAAAATTTAGAATTAAATAAAAAGCACACTGATTTTATTGAATCTACGGCATCAAATAAAACTGGTTCGGGTTACTTGAGGAGATTTGCTGGAAAAATTGGTGGAATGATTGTATCAGGTCACGAGGAAGGAGCTAGTCTTGTAATTTCTCAAATGTATATGACTCTAAGTCACTATGGATTTATTTTTCCTCCATTTAGTAACATGTACGCAATGAGTAGTGTAACTCAAACTACTAAAAATGATAAAAAAATTCAGGAAACAGAATTTTACGCAAATGAAGCAAAACTTTTAGCAAAAAATCTTTTTGAATTATCAAAAGCTCTAAAGAAAAGCAAGGATTATTCTTGGATTTACGACGGAAAATCAAACTAAATTTTCAAAAATCAAACTAACTTCTAATCTTCTAAATCATAATTAATTTAGCATCAAAAAATCACTAATATAAAACTAACTAAATCTAATTTATTTACTTGCAGAGGTACGGAAATGGAAAACCGGCTGGATTGAGGTTCCAGGCCTTAGTGGCTGTGAGAGTTCGATCCTCTCCCCCTGCATTAAAACAAATTTTTATATTAAAAAAAATATAACTAATATTAAAGGACAATTATTTTGTCCTTTAATAGCTATAAAAAGACAATCAAATTAATGTCTTTTTATATAACCTTATTTTACTAAGGTTAGCCAATTTGTATATTTTTCATTTTCGCCGTGAATTATTTTTTGATACTCTTGTTGGATTTCGCGAGTTACCCCGCCCGGAATTCCTTTTCCAATTGGTTTGTGATCAATGCTTGTTATTGGAACTATTTCTGCTGCGGTTCCGCAAGCAAAGCACTCATCGCTTGCAAATACTTCACTAGGTGAAATACTTTTTTCCTCTACCCTCCATCCTTTATCTAACGCAATTTCCATTATGCTTTTACGAGTAATTCCTTCAAGGCAATTATCTTTTGTAGGAGTAATCACTACTCCATTTTTTATCATGAAGAAATTTTCTGCAGAGCACTCTGCAACATTTCCATTTCTATCTAGCATTACTACGTCATCGTACCCGTTTCTAATTGCATCCATTTTCGCCATTATACTATTTGCATAATTTCCACTAACTTTTGCAGTTACGGGCATGTATTCGCTTGAGGGCCTTAGAAATGGAGAAATTTTTATGCTAATTCCTTTTGCAACACTCTCTGCTCCAAGCATTGCTCCCCAACTCCAAGCAGCAATTCCTACATCCACTTTTTGATTAGATACATCAAACCCAAGTCCTCCGTACCCATAGTAAGCAAGTGGTCGAATGTAGCATTCGTTTAGATTATTTTTTGAAACAATTTCAGTTATCCCTGAAAATATTTCTTTTTCTTCAAAAGGAATAGTCATTCCAAATATTTTTGCAGAATTAAATAATCTCTTTACATGCTCATCAAGTCTAAATACTGCTGGACCTTTTGGAGTATTGTAACATCTTATTCCTTCAAATACCGCGCTACCATAATGAAGAGCATGTGAGAGAAAGTGAGAATTACTTTCTTTCCAAGGAACAGTTTGTCCGTTCATCCAAATGAATTCACTTTCTTGCATCAAAATCCCTCCTTTACACTAACAACAGATTTTATTGCTTCTTCAATGTCGATTCCTTTTTCTGTGTTCTTCACTACCTCAACTGCTTTTGAAATGTTTTCTTCGTTCACTGGAATTCCACTAGTTTTCATGAACTCGATTATTGCATGTTTCCCTGAGTGTCTACCAAGAACTAACTTTGTTTCGGCTCCAACTAAAGAAGCATTCACCACTTCGTAGCAACTAGGATTTGCAATCATTCCATGTTGATGAATTCCTGCTTCGTGAGCAAAAGCATTTGCTCCGACAATTGCTTTGTTTTTTTGAACAAAGATTTTTGTGTACTGGCTAACCATTTTGCTTGAAGGGATTATTTGAGTGATATCAATTTCTGAATAACACTTGTAATAATCACCTCTAGTTTTTATGGCCATTACTATTTCTTCAAGTGCAGCATTCCCTGCGCGTTCCCCTATTCCATTCACAGTGCACTCTACTTGAGTAGCGCCGTTCTCTATTCCAAAAATAGAGTTAGCTACAGCCATTCCTAAATCATCATGGCAGTGAACACTAATATCCACACTAGAAAATTCTTTGCATTTTGAAATACTCCCAATAATTTCCCCATATTCTTTTGGGTGAGAATAACCAACGCTGTCAGGAATATTTATTGTAGTTGCTCCTGCTCGCACTGCTTCCTCTAATGCTCTTTTCAAAAAACCAATTTCTGTTCTTGTAGCATCTTCTGCGGAGAACTCAATGTTTTTGCAAAAAGATTTTGCATAAGAAACGCATTCTCTAATTCGCGAAATTGCTTCCTCTTGATTAATTTTTAGTTTGTATTTCAAGTGAATATCTGAAGTTGCTAAGAACACATGAATCCTCGGGTTCTTTGCTTCGCTAATTGCTCCCCAAGCACTATCTATATCGCTTTTTGTACAACGAGCAAGTGCACATACTTGCGAACTTTTTATTTCTTTTGAAATTTGTCTTATTGCTTCAAAATCTTTTTGATTAGAGGCAGGAAAACCCGCTTCAATTATATCCACTCCCATTTTTTCTAATTGCTTTGCTACCGCAACTTTTTCACTTGAACTCATTGTTGCTCCAGGACTTTGTTCTCCATCTCTAAGAGTGGTATCAAAAATCTTTATCCTTTTTTTACCAACATTTTCTTTTTCATAATCCAAAATAATCACCATATCCATTTTTTCAATATTTTTTCCATAAATTGAGCCTGGCTATGCCAAGGCAGTTTTAAAATTTTCACAAAAAGTTCTTTAGAAAAAAGTTTAACTTGCTCTTAAATAATAATTAAGATTTAGTTAATTTTTTTTAGAAAAAAACTTTTTTAAAAAGGCCCCTTGATTTCCAAGTTCTTGAAGCCCTTTATTTAGGCTAAAAGTAAGGCTAGCAATAGTAATGCAGTTTGAACAGTAGTTGTCTTTTGTGAATTATTACTTTGCATAACTAATATTTCGCTTCTTTTATTTAAAAAGGAAATTCTAATCAACCTGTAACAAAATATACATATTAACTAGTGTAATTATTAGAGTTAATTCCTTCTTCTGCTGATTTTGCTTGCTTTTCTAAGCTTTTTCATGTTTAGTAACTTGAATTATTTCAGAGTTATTGAATTTCAAAATTTCAGAATTAATTACATCTTTAGCCAAATTTAACTTGTGTAATTCTACTACTAATACTTCTACAGAAATTTGCACACTGTCTTTCTGAACTTTATCAATTAACACTCTTAGAGAGCCTTTCTTTATGTACTCGTGTCCCTTAGAATCAATTCTTTTTTGAAGAACTTTTTCAAGTTCCTCGATATCAGTTTCTAAAGTAACTTCTGCAGGAATAGATAGGTTAGAATTGTGATAAGTTCTTGAGAGATTAATTAGTTTTTGTTTTGCGAATTCACTATTAGATATAGTTACTTTGTTTCCATTTAAGTCTTCTAACTTTGTTGTTCTAAAACCAATTTTTCTTAGTTGAGCAATTTTTCCATTTGAGAATTTTAAATAATCTTTATAGTAAAATGGCCTATCAAGTTGGAGAGCAAGTCCTGCAAATAAATTTGCCAAAGTTTCCTGCGAAGCTAATCCTAAAATAAGTGCAATAACACTTGTGAGAGTAAATATTCCTGCAAGATCAACTCCTATTGTAGATAATCCAATTGCAATTCCAATTAACGGAATTAGAACGCGAAAGAATTTTCTAACAAAAGGAAGAATTGAGAGATCCATTTTTTTAGTAGAATTTTTTGCACTTTCAAGTTCATACCCTAATAATACTGCTGCAATTAACTCTGAAAGAATGTAAGTAAATAAAACAATTAAAATTGAAAGAAAGTATTTTGAAGTAAGTCCAGCTATGAGTCCTAAATTGTCAAAGAACGCAGCTAGAATAAAAAAACAAAAAAACATGGTTGTTATTTGTAAAGGAGTTTTAATTGCCCCTGTGATATAATCATTTGCAGTGGTTCTTGATTTGTTTATTAGTTTATTAAAAATTAATAAAAAAACAGCATAAATTCCTCTGCTTAAAAAAAATCCCACTATTCCTATTCCTAAGAGCTCAAGCAGAGCAAGCAAAAAATTAGTTAACTGGGCAAATTCAAACATAATCAATCAAAAGCCCTACTCATTTAAAAGTATAGCAGGTTTGTTTGATTTTGAATTTTAATTTTGGCTTTGAGCAACGTAGTCTTGGAGTCTTTTAACGTGCTTAATTTCTTCAGTCATAAGACCGGTTAATATTTCTTTAAGTCCGCCAGTTGCTTTTGCTGCAACCATAGTGTAATTTTTAACAGCTACTTCTTCAAAATCAATATCAAATTTTATTATCTTAATTGAGTCTCTTCCAAGATTTTCAATTTTAGGGGTTTTTTCTTTAACTATAATATTGGCTTTTCCAAGTATTCTTTCAAGTGCAGAAACGTGCCATTCTTCTTGTTCATAGAGCCACTTTATTGTTTCAAATATTTCTCCCTCAAATTTTCTCATTTCCTGAAAATAAGTTCCTCTTGCAGTTACTTCTTCGTCAAAAAGCATAATCAAATCGTCTTTCAGTCTTGTTATTTCTTCTACACTCGCATTTTTTAATGATGTATTGAAATCATAACCCATATTTTTCACCTTGACAAAATATTAACAATAATAAATAAAACAGAAAAGGTTTTAATTAAGTCGTAAATGAGGGTTTCTTTGAAAAATACAACAACAAGCGCACTCAAATTTTAGGACACTTTTATTCTCTCTTTCGACCCTCCATTAACTTTTATAAACCTTAAGCAGAAGTCTTCACATATGGCCGATATATTCACAGAGGTATTTTTTGGAAGCACTTTGCTCCAATACGCTTACTTTCTAGCAGGAATAGCGTTAGCTATAATAATTGGAAAAACAATTAGTTGGTTATTTACAAACACTCTTACTAATTTAGCTAAGAATACTAAATCCAATGTTGATGATTTTCTTGTTGCAGCCCTAAGAAAACCAATTACGGTTGTTGCAATCCTAATTGGAATGTATCTTTCATTTAATTTTCTTTCTCTTGACCAAAGTACACTTGCTCTTAAAGATAGAGTATTTTTTGTAGTAGCAATAGTTTTTGTTGGATGGCTAGGAACAAGAATTTCTAACGCTTTTATTGAAAAAATTGTTAAACCAATTGCAAAAAAAACTAGTTCTAAACTTGACGACCACATGCTCCCAATTATTGATAAGGCTCTGAAAGTAATTATTTGGGTTTTAGTTGGAATTGCGATTTTAGGTAACCTTGGTTATGATGTAACTGCTATCCTTGCAGGTCTTGGTATTGGTGGACTTGCTTTTGCTTTCGCTGCTCAAAAAACAATTGCGGATGTTTTTGGAGGAGTAAGTATTTTGTTTTCAAAACCATTTGTAATAGGAAATACTATTGAAGTAAAATCACTAAATATTATTGGAGAAGTTACTGAAATTGGACTTAGAAATACAAGATTAAGAGATCTTGATGGAAGAATGAATACTGTTCCTAATTCTGATCTTTCTGCAAGCGTAGTAAAAAACATTACTTCAGAACCTGATAAGAGAATTATTACTAACCTTGGACTAACTTATAATACAACTTCAAAGAAACTTGCTAATGCAAAACAAATCCTTGCAAAAGTAATTAACTCCAATAAGAATTGCAAAAAAGAACCAATTATTTACTTTAACGAATACCAAGCATCTGCAGTTAACCTTCAAATAATTTATTACATAACTGATAAAGTGAATTGGCAAAAAGTTCAGGATGAAGTTAATTCTACTATTAAAGAAGAGTTTGAGAAAGCAAAAATAGAGTTTGCTTACCCTACCCAAGTACTTTACCTCAAAAAGTAGACTTCCTCTTTTCAAAAACCTCGTCTCTCCAAAACATTTTTATTCTACTAAGGTTTAATCTAGTTATAAAAAATATAAATTAATAAGATAAGTTTAACAAAAAAAAATTGAATGGTGTAACTATGTCTGATTGCTTTTTTTGCGGAACATTTGTAGGGGAAGAGAACGGAGATGGGGGCTGTAAGGGTCGAACCATTGGAAACAAAGATGTTTGTGAACAATGCATGGGTGAATTAAAGCACTGGTTAAATGGAACTATTCCACGCTCTCCAAGCATGAGAGAACAAAAGCTGGATGAGGAAGCTATTGATGAAACAAACGAAAGTAATAGTTCAACTGAAGAAACTAATGATGATTCAGTAGAAGCTCGTGAAGAAGATATCTCAGATCCTTTTAGTGCTTCACCAAAAGATTAAACTAAACACTATACTTAAGACTCTGACAAATCAACTAATTTAGCACTTTAAATTACAACAAGTGCTTATGAACAAACAATCCTAAATTATAATAAATGCTTATGAATTAACTTCGCCTGTTCTACTAACATCTTCGCATGATGCTTTGGAGAAGCATCAATTGGATTTAATTCAAGTGTAAGTGTTTTTAGATTTGGACAAGAATCAAGAACCTCTTTTGCTAATAAGAGAACTAACTTTGAATTCTTTTGATTCATCTTCAAAGGTAAGTGCATATCATTGTAACCAACCTTATGGTCCCCACTTGGAACATTTAAGTGCATTTGGTAAGTTTCTTTAGCAACAACATTAAGTATTTCTCTAAAGTAATCAGAAATTTCTCCTTTGTATTCTTTGTGAATTATTTTTGTAGTCCCTGAAACTAAATTGTGAGAAACATCAAACAAAAAACCAGCTTTTGATCTTGACAAAATTTCTTTAAAGAAAATTGGACTTGTAACATAATTTGCTACCCCTTGATGGCCACTAGAAAAATATCTCTCATGATAACAAGTTGATTCAAAAATAACTTTTTTATTTAATTTCTCATCAAGAAATCTAATACTCTTTAAGGTGGTTGCTACTGTTCCTTCTTTTGAAACCATTTTGTCTTCAAGTGAAGAATATCCAGTATGAAATCCTATTGCAGGAGGATCTGATTCTCTGCAAGCTTTTAGTACTTCAGGAAATTTAACCATTGCTGGAACAAAGTACTGGCTATCAAGCCCCAATTTATAGTCTCTTAAAGCGTTGTGTAAATTGTATTTTAATCCTGAATTTTTAATTAATTCAATTTCATTTCCCGCTTTGCAAAGCTCTATCCCTGCAATTATCCCAGAATTTTTTAAAATAGCAAGAGCCTCTTTATCTTCAGGCAACCCCTTTGTCCAAGAAGCGTATATTTCAACCATAACCAAAAAAAAGAACTAAGCCAATAAAAGCTTTGTGGAGCAAGACTTATTTTTTCAAATTAAGGCTAAGGGAAGTATTTAAAATCTAAAAAACGGTAATATATAATGCCTAAACAGATAAAGACTAAACCAATGGTTAGTAAAGAAATTACTCAAAAAGAGTTTCTAGCAAGAATCAAAAAAAGAAGAGCCCCCGCTATTCCAAAAGTTACTCTTAAAAAAATAAAATCTACTGCTAATCATTTGAAAGAAATCCTAAAAAACTCTGGTTTGGGTGACAATGAATTAAGAAAAATATTTGGAAAAACAAAATTATCTCAAGAAGAAGTTTTAGAAATAGCAAAAAAAATTAAACCCTCTTATTATTCATACTTAAGTCCATTTCAATCAACGCTTGGAAGATTTAGTAATATAGAGAGTTTGCTTCAGAGTTGTGTAGGACTAAGAATGGCACGAGAATTCGCTAAAGGAAAAAAATAATTGGAAGTGATGGAATGTATAAATATGGAAAAAATTCAAAGATGCAAAAAAATACTATCGCCAGAGCTACTCAAAAACACTTTGAAGAACTAGATAAAAACAAAAAAATGAGTCTTGTTACTAAAGCAATTGCTGAAATGATTCTAAAAGGAACTGCTCCAACCGCCATCTCACGAGAAGTATTTACAAAATCACAAGAAAGAATGATACTTGCAAGACAACTAAGAGTACTAAGAGCAAAAACAAGAGACCCACAAACAAAAGAAGCTTTTAGTGAAGCACTAAAAAGAATTGAATTTAATCAAGCAATGATAAAAGCTAAAAAAACTAAGGCAAAAAAATAAATTTTCTAATTTAAAAATAAAACGCGGAGGACGGGATTTGAACTCGCGCTCCTGTGAAGGAACACGCTTTCCAAGCGTGCGCATTTGACCACTCTGCCACCTCCGCGGAACCGTCACGCCGGTTCGCGGGCGTTGCTGCTCTAAGCAGCTTGCTTCGCATTTAACCGTAGACCAGTTATTTTATTATTGTGTCATCTTTAGATGACAGGTAACAGATAAACAAATTAGAAAAGCTAAAGTTTTAATAAGAATCAGAAAACCTTTTTCTAAAATTCAATCAAATAAGCTTTTTTTGTCTTAGTGCTTCGTAAGCAAATACTGGGGCTATTGCTGTAATGGTATAGAATTTTGTCCCGTTTTGCATTGGAACTTTAATCATCTTATCAAGAAGAGCCATTTTTTCTTTAGATAATCCGCTTGTTTCTGTTCCAAAAACAATTACTTGTTTGCCGTTACTAAAATCAAAGTTAAACAAATTTGTTCCAACATTAGGAGAGGTTCCAACAATTTCATACCCTTGTTTCTTTAAAGCTTTAATTCTCTTTTCAAAATCTTGGTGAATAGAAACATGTTCGAGTGTTTGGTTATCTCTAAAATTGTGTATCCAAGAATCAATTATATTAATTACTTTTTGATGAGTTGGTTGAATAGAGTTCCCAGTTAGTTCTATCTCAGTGTCAGTTGCAAGTCCTAAGTGAACCATTTGAGCCAAGTCACGAGGGTCTCTTAGGCAATCAAATAACAAAACAACTTTTTTTTGCATCAAAACCACTATTAAGAAGATTCTAACCAAAAACCTTTAAAGGGAAATCTATTCTATTGAATGCATTAGAGCCGTGAAAATATGATTGCATTCAACTTTTTTTTTAGTTTAGTAGAAATAATTGTTGCTGCGACGCTAATGAGTGCAATTTTAAGAAAGCTTAACCAACCCAATTTATTCGCATATATTATTGCAGGAGTTATTCTTGGCCCACTTGTACTAGGAAGTATTGATTTTAGTGCAATTAATTTTCCATTTGAATTAGGTATAAAAGAGATTACTCCTGAAATTAAAATGCTTTCTGAACTTGGTGCTGCTTTTTTATTATTCTCAATTGGAATTGAAACCTCTCTGACAAGACTTCTTCATACTGGAAAACCCCTAATAATTGGAACAATAATCCAAACTACAGGAGTAATTGGGATAACAATATTATTAACTAATTTAACAGGATTATTAAATTTTGAATCAGCTTTATTTGTCGGAGCAATTCTAGCTTTCTCTTCAACAATGGTTGTAATAAAACTTTTAGCGGATTCAAAGCAAACAAACACCCTTTCAGGAAGAACAATAATTTCAGTTCTTTTAATTCAAGATTTTTTAATAATATTTTTAGTCCCTTTACTACAAAATTTTTCCCAAATAGAAAATCCAGCAGTGTTTGTCCCAATCCTTGGAAAAAGTATAACCCTAGTTGTATTAGCTTTCTTTGCTAACAAATTTATTTTTCCAAAATTATTTGGAATTGCTTCTAAGGAAAATGAATTATTTTTTCTTTCAAGTATTTCAACAGCATTATTGTTTATCTCTGTGAGTTATATTTTGGATATTCCAATAAGTGTAGGGGCATTCATTGGAGGCCTTTCACTTAGTAATCTGCCTTATAACACTGCAATATATTCAAAAATTAGAGCACTTAGAGATTTCTTTTTGACTATATTTTTTGTTTCCCTTGGGGCAGAATTGAGTTTTGCATTTAGTGGAATAAACCCAGTATTAATAGTTTTGTTAATCTTAATTGCTTTTTTTATAAAACCACTTGTTTATTTTGGAATAGGACTTTTGTCAGGTTATGGAAGCAGATTTGGTCTTGAACTAGGATTAACTCTTGTTCAATGCTCTGAATTTGGATTCATAATCGCAGCTATGGGGCTTAATTCAAAAATAATTTCCCCAGAATTATTTTCATTTATAATTACTTTAATCGCATTCTCAATGATAATTACCCCTCATTTTATGAGTTTTTCTCCAAGAATTTCAAATAAATTATCTTTGCAACTAAATAATTTATTCAAATTAAACAAAATTAAACTATTTAACAATAAAATGGATGAACTTAGAAATTTTCCTCAAAAGAAAAAATTGATTAACCATATTATTGTAGCAGGAGGCGGACTTATTGGGAGAAAGATTTCAAGAAAATTAAAAATTTCAAATGAAGTAATATTAGTTGATTCTGATCCTGAAGTTGTTCTCCAAGGAAAAGCTAATAAGCTCCCATTTATTTATGGAACATCAGAGAATGATGAACTTTTAGACGAACTTGATCTTGAAGAATCCAAACTCTTTGTAGTAACAATTCAAAATCATAAAGAAGCAATGGCTTTTATTAAAGCAGTAAAAAAAGCTTCTCCAAAAACACCCATATTTGCAGCAGCAACACATTTTTATGACGCTTCTGATTTTTATGAAAACGGAGTAGATTATGTCTCAATGACAAATCTTTTGGGAATAGAGGATCTTTATAGGAAAATAAATGCTTTCAAAGGAAAAGAAACTGTTTTTATAAGTGCTAAAGCAAAAGAAACTCACATTGATTATATCAAAAACGAAGCTAAAGAAGAATCAAATTACAAAAAGAGACTTATTAACTAACGGGTTTCTTAACCAATTTATCAAAAAATAAATATTCTAAACTTAAGGCAAAAGCTTTATTAACCTAAAAAGAGTAATCTAATTATGCCTAATAAAAAAGTTGTTCCCCCCGCTATTGCAGCAAAAGCTAAAGAGCGTTCTCAACACTATGCGGTTATTAAACAAAATATAGAGAAAAATGCTCTAAGAAGAGGAACTCAAGCAATGATTTTAAGAGAAATTGCTAATTCAAATCTAAGTGACGTTGAAAAAGCAAAACTACTTGCCCGATTTAAAAGAATAAGAGCACAGCAATAATTTAAAATTTATTAAAAATAATTTAGTCAATTCAAAACTTATTTTTATTTTAATTTCTTTAAAAATAATAAAAAAATTGAATTAATTGTTAAGCGTGTTTTGAATGGTTGCAAAGATTAAATTGAAAGGCAGTGCAATTCAAAGAGGATTTATTCCAAGAAACCCTTCTACAAAATTTGATAACTTGGCTAATGGTTCTATTCGATTAAATTTGGTTAAAAAATTAGCTCAAGAAGCCCCTTTAAGAAAATTATTAGTTTCAAAAAGAGGGAGGGTTATTAGTAATAAGCTTTTGGAGAGTTTAGCTCTTACTGAAAATGGAATTAAAGCGCTAAACGCTTTATGTAAAACTAAACTCGGGATCCAAACCTTAAATTATTTAGGGAACAGCGAATCTAATCTTAGAACTCTGCTTTATTTGAGTGGGAGCGAAACAGGAATTAGAACCATGGAGTTTCTTGGCAGAAACGAATCGGGTTTGAAAACACTTAGTTATTTAGGCAAAAGCGCTTCGGGTCGTACTACTCTTAGTTATTTAGCTAATGATATAAATGGCCACAAAATCTTACTTGCATTAGGGGGAAATGAGAGTGGTCAAAGAGTACTAATGCATTTTAGCAAAAACAGAATTAATTACTCTATTCTAATGAAGTTAAGCAAAAATGAAGTTAAAATCAAAGCCCTTGCTTTCTTGAGTAAAAACCTTGAAAAATCCAAATCAGTAATAGAAGCACTTTCAAATGGAAACGCAGAAGAAAAAATAGAAGAACTAATTAAACCATTAATTAGGTAAAAAAAAAGAAATAAATTTATTAAAAAAATATTTTCCTTCACCCACCCCTATTTTAATATTTTCTTTTACTTAATTTTACTATAGTTGGGGGCGGTTTTTTTGGTTTTTAGTCAAAGTGAATTTAATTCTTTTATTGAAGCAAATGGAGTTTATGGTTTTTTTAAGGAAGCTATTACTCTTAAATCTGGAAGAAAATCTCATTTTTATGCGAACTGGAGAAGCGTTGTTGAAGATGCTTACTTAACAGGAAAATTAGCTGATTTTGTAATCGAGTTTACTAAAGCCAACGGACTTACTGTAGACACTTTTTATGGAGTTCCTGAAGGCGCAACTAAATTAGGAGTAATAACTCAATTCAAGTATGCTTCTGCTTCTGGAAATTTTTCAAAAGGAAGTCATGTACTTGCAATGGGAAGAGCACAACCAAAAGACCACGGTGCACCAAAAGACAAATTCTTTGTAGGAATACCAAAAGGAAATGTAATCGTACTCGAAGATGTTACTACTACTGGAGGATCTCTAATTACTACGCTTGATGGATTAAAAGAAGCTGGAATAAATGTAGTAGGAGTTTTTAGTTTAACTAACCGAATGGAAAAGAGAGATGATGGTAAAAGTGTTAAAGAAGCAATTGAAAGTAAAGGGGTAAAATTCTTTAGTATGAGTTCTGCTCTTGAAATGCTTCCAATAATGTACAAGAAACTTGCTCCGGGAAAAGAAATTGGAAGTTCTATTGAAGAAGAATTCAAACAATTTGGGACCGCACAAATCAAATTAGAAGAGTAAATTTGAAAATGAAAATAAAATTAATTGAAATTAAATGTAATTAAAATTAAATGTGATTAAATGAAGTACAATTTTTTAGGAAAAGAGATTTCGGGGAGATTTACTATCCCTAGTGGAATAGTAATGACTAACCCGAAAATTATTTTAAAAATTGCAACTGAAGTACCAGAGATTGGAGTAATTACTACTAAGAGTATTGGCCCAATTGAAAAAGCGGGTAACCGAGAGCCAATTATTACTAAGTATGCTCCTGGTTGTTTTATGAACGCAGTTGGATTAACTAATCCAGGTGCAAAAGAATTTGCAAAACAATTAGCCGAAATAAAACCTCTTCTTCCTAAAGACAAGTTTTTACTAATCTCTATTTTTGGAGCAAATCCGAGTGACTTTGTAGAAGTAGCAAAAATACTTGCCCCTCTTGCTGATGGACTTGAACTAAATCTCTCTTGCCCTCACGCAAAAGGATACGGAATGGCTATTGGTCAAGACCCTGAAATGGTAAAAGAAATTGTTGCAGCAGTAAAAAATGTGGTTAGTATTCCTGTTATTCCAAAACTTACTCCTAACACTGATAAGATTGGAGAGATTGCAAAAAAAGCTCTTGAAGCTGGAGCAGATGGAATTAGCGCAATTAACACTGTTGGACCAGGTTATTTTACTTATGAAGGAATTCCAGTTCTTAGTAACAAGAAAGGGGGGATGTCAGGAAAAGGAGTACTCCCAATTGGAATTAAGTGTATTAAAGAAATTTCTGATGCAATTGAAAACAAAGTTCCAATAATTGGTTGCGGAGGAATTAGTTCTGCTCAAGATGTTATTGAATATGAAAAAGCAGGAGCTAGTATTCTTGGAGTAGGTTCTGCTCTAACTGGAATGAGTTCAACTGAACTAAAGAAATATTTTTCTGATTTAGAAAAAGACAGGCAAAATAATACAAAAATTGCTGGAAGTAATTTAAAAGAAGTGGATATGAGTTTTAAGAAATACAAATTAATTGAAACAGAAAGAATTGCTGATGATTTAGCAGTACTAACTTTTGATAAGAAAATTGAAATAAAATCTGGGCAATTTATTTTTGCTTGGGTTCCTGAATGTGGGGAAAAACCTTTTTCTGCACTTGATAATAATCCTCTAAAATTATTAATTCAAAAAAGAGGCTGTCTCTCTGAAAAACTCTATAACTTGAAAGAAGGCGAAGTTGTTTACATTAGAGGGGCTTATGGAAACGAAGTTAAAGTTGGAAAAGAAAAGAAAGTAATTATAGTAGGCGGCGGATGCGGAATTGCTGCTCTTTACCAACTCGCAAAAGAAATTAATTCTAAAAACACTGAAGTATTCTTTGGAGCACGTGACAAAAAACACTTATTCTACATAAAAGAACTGATGGAGTGTGCTACTCTTTGGGTTACCACTAATGACGGGAGCTTTGGAGAAAAAGGATTTATTACAGAGCGATTACAAAAAAGACTTGAACAAATAGCTACTGAAAATAAAGATGCTTTCAAAGATATTGTATTTTACAATTGCGGACCAGAACCAATGATTAATGCAGTTCTCCCTATTGAAGAAAAATTTGCTAGCAAAGAAAACATTTTTTGTGCAATTGATTATGTAACTAAATGCGGAGTAGGTATTTGCGGAGCTTGTTCTTCAAAATCTGGTAAAAGAATTTGCGTTGATGGACCTTTTCTTAATCGGGTGGTGGAAGAATGAGAATAGATCCTCATGTTCACTTTCGTGATGAAGAACAATCTTACAAAGAAACTATTGCTCACGGATTAAAAACTGCTAAAGAACAAGGAGTAGATATTGTCTTTGACATGCCTAATACTTTTAGACCGGTTATTGATGAACAAAGAGTAAAAGAAAGACTTGCCCTTGTTCCTAAAGGAGAAGAAAAAAGATATTACACTTACCTAGGAGTAACTAAAGAAGTTGACCAATTAAAAAAAGCGGTTGAAATAGTTAAAACAAACGAAAGGGTTTGCGGACTCAAAATGTTTGCAGGAAAATCAATTGGAACAATGGAAATAATTGAAGAAGAAGAACAAAAAAAAGTTTATTTAACACTCGCTGAAGCTGGGTACACTGGAGTACTGGCAGTTCATTGTGAGAAAGAGAGTTTAATGAAAGGAAATTTTGATTGTAAAGAACCTTTTACTCATTGCATTGTTAGACCAGAGAGTGCTGAGATTGAATCAGTTCGGGATCAAATAAATTTTGCTACTGGGGCAAATTTTAAAGGAACTCTTCATATTTGTCACGTTTCTTGCAAAGAAACAATTGAACTAATTAACGAGGCTAAACGAATTGGAAAAATAAAAGTTACTTGCGGAGTTACCCCTCATCATTTGCTTTGGGATTGCGAAAAAATGAAGGAACCACTTGGATTATTGTATAAAATGAATCCTCCTCTGAGACCAGAGTACGATATGATGGGGTTAAGAGAATCGCTAAAAAAAGGAGAAATTGATTTTATTGAAACAGATCACGCTCCTCACACAATTGGAGAAAAACTCCACGCAGGTTTTCTTTCAGGTTATCCTTCTCTTTATTTATATAAAAATTTAGTAGAAGAATTCTTGCCTTCACTTGGACTAAGCAAGGAAGAAATTGAGGCACTTACTTTTGGAAATATTGTTAAAATATTTAAACTAAAATTGTGAGGGGATTATTTACCCCCCTTAAATACAACAGAAATATTTATATATCATTATGATATACAATATTATTGGTGGTTTTATGAATAGGACTCTGGTTGGATTGCAAGGCCCACAGGAACTAATCTTGGAAAAAGTCGTTAATTTGGGAATATTTAAAACAAAAAGCGAGGCTATTAGGAGTGCAGTAAACCAACTTGGAAAAGATCATAAACTATTCAAAGACGCCCAAGCACTTGAAGATGAACTAGTTTTGAGAAAAATGATTCAAGTGGATAATGAAGTGAAACAAGGTAAAAGAA
Source organism: archaeon (assembly GCA_041659525.1). Taxonomy (GTDB): domain Archaea; phylum Iainarchaeota; class Iainarchaeia; order Iainarchaeales; family JAAZKV01; genus JAAZKV01. The sequence goes on from JBAZYC010000002.1 coordinate 17,958, forward strand.
AAATTTTGAGCGAAAAAGAAGTAAAAAAACAATACAACTTTAAGTGAGTCGTATGTATGAACTTGCTTTCTCAGAGGAATGGGATAATTATTTCAAAAAAATGAATAAGGATGTTCAAGAAAAAATATGGAAAAAGATTCAACAATTAAAAGAACTTGAGGGAATAAGACACTTAAAAAAAGGGTTACCTTATTTTGTTGTCGAAATGAATCAATACAGAATTTGCTTTAAACAAGAAAATAATACGAGGAGAATTGATTTTGCGGGAAGTCATAAACAATACGAGAAATGGTATTTGAGTTTAATGAAATAGAATTATGTTTTTGCAAGGGGGATTTTTAATGGAAATAAAACTAACTGAGAAAGAATTAATTGCAAGAAGCAAGATTTGCTTGCCCCTTGATGGACTCAATACTTTACAAGAATTAAAAGATAGAGTGGAGGAACTTGCTCCTGTTGTTGGTTTATTTAAAATTGGTAAGGAATCTTTTACTAGATTTGGGCCTGATGCAATTAAAGCAGTTAAAGAGAAGGGTGGAGAAGTTTTTCTTGATTTGAAATACCACGATATTCCTAACACTGTTAAGGGAGCAGCTAGTGCTGCTACTGAACTAGGAGTGTACATGTTTAATGTTCACGCTAGTGGGGGAAAAGAAATGATGAAAGCTGCGCTCTTAGGTGCGACTGAGACTTCTGCAAAACTAGGGGTAACTAAACCTAAAGTAATTGCTGTAACTATTCTTACTAGTATTGATCAGAAGACAATGAATGAGGAACTAAAAGTAAATGGAAAAGTGGAAGACCAAGTACTCAATTTAGCTCTTTTAACTAAAGAAGCGGGTCTTGATGGAATCGTTTGCTCTGCTGCAGATCTTTACGCAGTGAAAGACAAACTTCCAACTGAATTTATGTTTGTTACTCCTGGTATCCAAGGAGTAAACACTCCAGCAGGCGCTGATCAAAAAAGAGTCTTCACTCCAAAAAACGCAATCCAAGACGGTTCAACAATATTAGTAGTAGGAAGAGCAATCACCGCCCCAAAAACAAAAGAAGAAAGAATAACTGCAGGTTTGGAAATATTAAGAGATATTGTGGAAGCTGGGATTTAGAACTTGAATTCAACGAACTAAATTTACAAATAGAAGAAATAGAAAAAATATTGAACTCACTAATAAAAACCTTGTAGAGTCAAAATAAGCATGTTTAAAAGTAAAAAAAACAATAATATACTATGGAAAAAATAAAATATACTGGTGGGTTTAAAATTCGAAAGTAATTGTAAAAATATACTGTGTGTGGTTTTTATGTTAACAATAAAAGATAAAATATTTTGTGGTGATTGTGCCCAATTTTTAAAAGAATACCCTTCAGAAGCAGTAGATTTAATTGTCACTTCTCCACCATACTCAAACAGAAGAAAACATTCTTATAGTGGGGTTTCTCCTGAAAAATATGTAGATTGGTTTCTACCAATTTCTGAGGAACTTTATAGAATATTAAAATCTCGTGGTTCGTTTATATTAAATATTAAGGAGGGCGCAAATGGAGAAAGAGAGACTTATGTATTGGAGTTAATTTTGGCTTTAAGGAAACAGGGGTGGCTTTGGACTGAAGAATATATTTGGCACAAAACAACTAGCATGCCTGGAAAATGGCCCAACCGTTTTAGGGATGCGTGGGAAAGATGTCTTCACTTTACAAAAGAAAAAAATTTTAAAATGTATCAAACTGCAGTAAAAGTTCCTATTGGAAACTGGGCAAAAAAAAGAATGAAAGAACTTTCTCAAAATGATCTTAAACGAACTTCATCAGCCACTAACAGTGGATTCGGAAGAAATCTGAATAATTGGAAAAATCGTCGTAAGGTTTTTCCAGACAATGTTTTAAATTTTGCACCAGTGTGTAATAATAAGGAACATAGTGCTGCTTTTCCAAAAGAACTTCCAAGTTGGTTTATTAAGTTGTTTACCAAAAAAGGCGATACAATTCTTGATCCTTTTATTGGTTCTGGAACAACAGCCGTTGCTGCATTAGAATTAAATCGCCATTATTCCGGAATTGAACTAGATAAAGAGTATTGTCTAATTGCAAATAAAAATATTGTTTTGTCTCAAAAGGAAACAAAAAATAATACTATTGAATAGCTAAATTCCAAGCTCTTTATACAATCAAACTTCCTCAATTAAAAGTGTACTTGGGGTTTTCTTAAAGTTTTTATTTTTAAGAATAGATTCTGCTGGATTTTTATATAATATTGGTTTATTTTTTGCGGTCCCAGTATTAACATCTATACCGCCAACAAAATAAACCCAATATTTTTCTTTCAATGTTTTTGCAACTTTCATTTCGTTTGAGCTCATGTAAAATCGAGTGTCTTTTCCTTTAGCACCTTTAACTTCTATAAAACGATCATGAATTATACCGCTTTTGCCATCAAAAGATTCAATATCAAATCCAGCATCGGGCCGTAATTTACTTATGTGATTAATACATAGGCACTCTACTTTTCCACCGGCTTTTCTAACACGCTCCTTTTCATAAATGAGAATTAATTCTTCTGCAATTTCGCCGATTTTTTTTCTTTCAAGAAGAAATTCGTCTATTGATTCAGGACTCCATCCTTTGCCTTCAGCCAAAAGTATTGCAATCGCATCAACATAATATGCAGTAACTTCTAATATGTGTTCTCGGCGTGCTAACACCCCTAACTGGATTAAATGTTCAACCAATTTGAGGTCTCCTTGCAAAGGAGGACTATCAATATTAGACCATTGAAATGTTTGTGCACCATAAACTTTTGAGAAACATTTGAATAGTTGGAATGTTGCAAGACGATTCACTCCAGACAAATATTGATTACGAATTAACATTTGTTTCTGATCTAATGTTAATTCATATAGTCGTTCTGGATTTAAATCTAAAAATTCTTTGCCAATCTCAGTAACAAGAATTTGATTATTCTTAGTAATAATTAACCCGGTTAATTCTGCAAAATCAACGGATAAATCATAATCAGGAATAATGTTTTCAATAACCGTTGATTCACATTGCCGCAAGACCGACTCTCGAGTAATAAGATCTCCGGGAGTTGCAATAGTTGTAGCAGCGATGAGCACACGGTTCAATTCCGCAAGTCTATCAATCATTTTTTATTTCCCCCCGTTTCCTTTTTTAGCGCATCAATAACTGCTGCAAAGTCCTTGTCTTCATCAAGTTCTTCACTGAAAGCATCTTCTTCAGAATCCAAATTTAAAACGGAGAAATTTTCATCTAAAATTTTGAGCATTCGCTTTCTTTTTTCTTCTAATCTTTGGTCAATCACCTCATCAATTGTGTTCTTTGCTTGAATTATCCAATAATGTACAATATCTTTTTCTTCAAGACCAACACGATGTATCCGATCCATGGACTGCATATAATGGGCACCATTCAAAGTTCGATCAAGGTATATTGCGTGTAAACAAACTTTATGTAACGAAATGGACTCTGCACAGGCACCAGGATTTGCAATTAAAACCATACAAGTATCACGATTTTTAAAATCGTGAATGATAGATTCTCTGTTCAACTCATCATCTTCAGTAGCATCTTTTGGTATTCCCCCATGTATGATAACTGGATTTAAGTCTTCTAGTCTTTTTTGTAAAACTGTTATATTGTGAACAAAACTACTCCAAATGACAACTTTTTCTTTTTTTTCAAGTACAAGTTTTCGCACAAGTTTTTCTGTAGCAGAAATCTTTTTTGCAATTTCATAATCTGAATAGTGTTCTATAAGGTTAGTAACAGAAATACCAGATCCTTCTAGGGGCGGAATTCTAAACTCTGGCGAATACTCTTTAAGGAGAGATGGATTAGATGCCGCTTGAAGCAACCTAACAAGGCGTGCTTTTCTCCATATACGAAGACTTGCTCTTTCATCAGGAGCACTTATTACTTCTGAAAGAACTTTTGCGGCTATCGCTTCATATATAGCTGATTGATATGGATTTAATTTTACTTTAATGCGATGAAAACGAGGTTTTGGAAGTTTTAAGTCTCGTTTATGAATCCTCCAATATAAAGGACTTAATTCATTATGAATTTGTTCTTCCAGACTAGCAGAATTATTGTCGGCCTGATATTTAAAATGTTCACGCTCACCCAAAACGGGTTCATTAGGCCAAAGGAATGCAACTTGACTCCAAATATCATGAATTGTATTTGGAATTGGGGTTCCTGACAGTGCTATACGACGTTTTGCAAAAGGAGCCAACGAAAGTAGAGCATCAGCCCATCGCCCTCCCTCCAATCGTTTAATATTATGAGATTCATCTAAAACAAGTAATATTTTAGATTGAGAAAACAATTCTTTTAATTCTGCTTGTTCATTAGCGGCCATTTGATAAGAAAGCATAATAAGATCAGAAGTTAGTGCGTCATGATATAGTGCTGGTCGGTCAGCTTTGGCGCCAGTTATTCTTACTACTTTAGGTTCTTTACCAAAACATGCTTTATATTCTTCTTCCCAAGGTCTAAAACATGCGCGTGGGCCAATTACTACAATTCGATCAATTTCATTTCTGTTTTTTAAAATTGAAAATGCTGCCAAAACAATAGTTGTTTTACCACTTCCCGGAACTGAAAAATTTGCTGCACCTTCAATATTAATTAAATGGGCTACTGCAGGGATTTGGTATGGTTTCAAAGTACGATTAAAATTAGGAACTTCAATTTCAGTAATTGGATTTTCCTTAAGGTGTTTGCCAAGTTTACGCGACTCGTCAAGTTTCTTATGCTCAGAAATAGCTTTTTTCAAAAGTTTTTCCGCAGTTTTATCAATTACAAAATTAATTTTGTTTTCTTCAAGGTAAGAAATACATTCTTGAAGTCTTGTAAGAACATTAGACTCTTCTTTCAATTGTAATATTGGTTCTTCATCTGCCTTTGAAAATCCAAGCACATTAACAAAGTATACGCTGTGTTGCCACCCAAATATTGGAGATTTTTCTACAGAAACAAGTTGAATAAATCCGTCTTGTATTCTAACACTGACTACATCTTGAGCCATATTAATCAGCGCTTCTTTGCCTGTTTTACATCTAAAAGTTCTTCAATTTTAAGTTTGAGTTTGTTTAGTAGTTCTATAAAGTCTTTGTTTTGAACAGCCTTATGTTTAGAGTCAATACCACTTACTAATACCAGTGCTTTTTCCACCAAATATTTAGGACGATCTTGATCAAGCTTTGCATCAACAATTTCATTAGCAACATTAAATTTCTCTGCAAGTCCTTTCAGTGTTTCTGGTTTTCGATCCAATGGATTGAATCCATCTAAAATAGACTTTTTTGCAGTTTCATCTAACATTATATCTTTTAACTTACGCACATCACGATAATCTACTTTTTGACTTTCTATAAGACGGAAAGCAAGTGGAATTGTTTCAGCAGCAATTTTATTTCCATTTTTATCCCCAAGTCTCTTTTTGATTGATGCCAAAACATTATCGTGCAAACTATTAAATTGCTCAACTTTACGTTGGGCTTGGAAAAGCATGTATTCATTTGGTTTATCAATGGACGCTAGATAATTGTCAATCAGATTTAAAATTTCTAGACGACCTTCAACATCTTTTGCAGAATATCGCCCCTCTAATGATCTTGATATTTCAGTATAGGTAAGTTTACTCTTAACTCCTTCGCGTAATTTCAAAAGTTCGTTTACTGGCCCATAATCAAGTCGAAGATCCTTGGCAAATTGTAGCCCTGCTTCAATACGCCACAAATCTTTTGCGCCAACTCCTTTTTCTAATATTGCAGTTTTTAAGTAAGCATACTTATCATCACTAGTTTCTTCATATAATTTCGAAAGCACGGCCATTCGACGATTGGCATTGATTACTGCCCCATCAAAAGTTACAAGACCAGGTTGAAGTTGACCATATTCTTTAATGCTTTCTCTTAGGACTTCAGTTTCTAGTGGGTTTTGATTAAGAAGTAAATCTCGAAGAATTTTAGAGTCGTTTGTATTGGTTGCATCAAGTATGTGCCCGCCTAACTCTCTTTCTTTGCTCATTAGTTCAGCTGCAAATCTACCATTTCTTATGTTGTACATAAGAAGTTTTATTGGAATTCGAAAAACTGGCAAATATTGGTTTTTTCCACCAAGAAATACGGGTGCTTTTAAATCCTTTTCTTCTTGTCTCGGATTAGACTTTAAGTATGATTTCAATTCTTTAGAGCGTTCAGTATTGATATCCATTCTATCGCCAGTAGATTAAATTTGGGCCAAAAATTAAGCCGTATTGTGTTAATCTACATTTATCTGTTGTAAATAATCCTTAAAAGGCTTCCCAAAGTAAAAAAGTTCATGCTTCTAATTAAATGTGCAGAATGTGCTAATGAATGTGCAGGATTAATAGAAATTCAAAGCCGCAGTATTGGATTGTTTTTTATAGCAGTTTAGTCTTGATAGTGTTGAATTAGGACTATTAAGATTTGAACTTTAAATATAACGCTGAGGACGATATTCGAACCTTCATTTAAAAAACCAAAGTCCCCTAAATATTATTCATGAATCTAACCAAGAAGTCTTTCACAATTAACCAGGCTCCAATTAAATGCGAAGTCTTTTGTGGAACGGATTTGGAAAAGGAAATTGTAAATTATGCTAAGAAATTAAAGAAATCTAAGTACATTATAGTTACTGATAACACTGTGAAAGAACTTCATGGGAATCGTTTGAAAGAAAAACTACTAAAAGAAAAATTGAACACTATTTTAATTTCTTTTCCAAGTGGAGAGCACCAAAAGACTAGGGAAACTAAAGCTTTTGTTGAGGATGAAATGTTCAAAGAAAAAGTTGGAAGAGACTCGCTCTTAATTGCTTTAGGGGGAGGAGTGGTTGGAGATTTAGCTGGGTTTGTTGCAGGAACTTATATGAGAGGAATTGATTACATTCAAGTTCCAACTACTACAATTGCCCAGAGTGATAGTAGTTACGGAGGAAAAACAGCAGTTGATACTCCTGCTGGAAAGAATTTAGTAGGAATGTTTAACCAACCAAAAGCAGTTTTTGTAGATAGTAATTATCTAAAGACACTTGATCAAAGAAATTACATTAATGGACTTGCAGAAGTAATTAAACACGGTTTGATTAAAGACAAAAAGAGCTTTGAGTTATTCAAAAAAAATACTCTAGTTCTCCAAAAAAGAGAAGGGAAAGAGTTTGAAAAAGTAATTGGAAAACTAATGATGGAGAGTATTAATGTAAAGAGATTTGTTGTAATAAGAGATGAAAAAGAAGAGAATTTGAGAAAAATATTAAACTACGGACACACTATTGGTCATGCGATTGAGAAATTATCTAACTTTGAATTGCTCCACGGAGAAGCAATTGCTATTGGGGTTTGCGTAGAGGCTTTTTTGGCTTACAAAACAGGGGTTTCTACTAAAGAGTGCTTCGAAGAACAAAAAAGTGTTTTTGAATCAATTGGACTAAAGACAACTATTCCAAAACAAATTTCTACTAAGGATATTATTGAGAAAATGAAGTTGGATAAGAAAGCAAGAAACGCTTTGCCTGAATTCTCTTTAATTAAATCAATTGGAAAATACGCTTCTTTTGAAAAAGGAAAAGTAACTAAAGCGTTCGATGAAGAAACTTTAACAAGAGTTATTGAAGAATATAGGAACCTTTAACGCATTTTTTTCCAAGTTTGAGTAGTAACTACTTCTAAAATCCCTGCTTTTGCCGCAAGATCTATTGTTGTAGGAGTAATCATTTCTGGGCTCAGGTTTTTATCAAAGAGTAAGGGAGGATTAATCATTTTTGCTCCGGCTTTAATTTCTTTTGGATTTGGGTTTCCTGCAGTGGATAAGTATTCTGAGCAAGTGTAAAATTTTTCTAAATCAGGTAAGAGTTTTTCAGGATTTTTTAATCTAAATAGTTTCATTAGTTGTAATACATAAGCGTATCCTACTGCTTGAGGGTAATCATATCTTCGCCCTATTTTTCTAGGGATGAGGTCTAAGTTATGCAAAAAAGTTTGGATTTGTTCTTTACTTGCTCCTTTCCATCTAACTACTTTTACATTTACTCCTACTTTTGCAAGGTTATCCCAAGCCATTGTTCGGTGACCAAATCTCCCCTTAAAATCTCTTACTCTAGGCACTCCTTCTGCTTTCCCCATGTACGCTGAGACGTGAGAGTAATCTCCATTAATTGCTCTAGCTACTACTCTACTTGTTAGTCCACCTAGAGTATGTCTTTGAATAGCAGTGAGAACCATGTCCCCTGGTTTTAATTTATGCATCTGAATAGTGCTAGTCTTTACCCATTTTTTTCTTTTAGGCAAAGAAAAAATTAGTTTACTTCTATTTAGAACACTTTTTCCAAATGCTCCAAATGTTCTTCTAGCAGGCATAATAAAGATACAACTAAAGTTGTTAATAAGCGTTATTCGGTGCAACTAAAAAAAATAGAGTTGGTTGTGTTCAATTAGTTATTTTCAAAGCTTGTTAAATAACGCGATTTTGAAGTTGTGTGTTTCTTCTTTGAATCCAAATTTCTCAAAGTAGGGTTTTACTTCTTTAGTAGTAATTGTCATTAGTTCTTTTACTTTGAGTTGCTTTGCTTTTTTCTTTAAAGCATCTACTAGCATTCTTCCTACTCCATTCAATCGATGTTCTTTATAGACATAAATTGATCTTAGTTCAGCTAGGCGCTTTGAATAGTAATCTAAAATAACTACTCCAATTAATTCTTCATCGTTTAGTGCTACTATTACTTTTTCATCTCTAATTAGTGAAGCGAGTTCTTTTTTTGTTCTTTTTAGGAGCATTCCTTCGCTTACCCCTTGCTTAATTAGTTTTACTACTAAAGAAAGTTCTTTTTTTGTTGCGTCTCTAATAGTTAACAATTTTTTTCACCAATTAAAATTTTGTCGCGATAGAATGAGTTTTAAAAAAATAAAATAGGACTCCTAAATAAGTTAGTATTTATCTAAGCTTTTTTTCAACTTGCTTTAAAGTTCCTTTTTTTTGCATCATTTCGTCAAGTCTTTCATTTAGTTGTTCGTCTTGAACAGTAGATATAAGTATTCTTCGTATTCTCTTAAGTCTTTCTTTTTCAGCAGGGTTTGTTACGCTTCTTAATTTATTATCAATAGATACTATTTGATAACTATCTCTATGATTTTTCTCAAGTGTTTGAAGTACTCTTCCTCTTGAAATATTTTCTTTATTTGCTACTGAATCAATAAAATTTAATACTTTTAAATCAGAAACTTTATTCGTGTTCAATCCATAAATATTTGCAATTGTGCTTCTTTCTTGTGCTAGAGGCACTTTGTTTGCTGCAGCTCTTTGTTCAGCAACTTTTAGTAACTTAGAAGCTGTTAATCCAACTATTCCAGCCGTAGCAGCTGCTACAAACCATCTACCAAGTTTCTTTTGCATTCCAGTTTTAACAGGCTTTTTCCCGGCAATAGAACTAGATGCACTCGGTTTAGTTAATCTATTTGCGTTCATAAGTATAATTCGCCTCAGAGCTATATTAATCTATCTTTTTAGCCTTTTTTCAAAAGGGTTAATAAAAACCACAAAAATAAACAACCAAATTACAATTCCAATAATACTAATTTTTTGTAAAAAAGGAATTCTGAAAAAAACCATTGAACCCAAAATAATTATTAGCACCAAACTTAGCACTGAAAATAACACTGCGAAAAATACTTTTGATTGATCACTCTTAACCCACTTTGCAAGAAAATCAAGCAAAGTAAATAAAACAAATAATCCAATTAAAAAGAAAAATAAGCTCGCAGAAAAATAATGCATCCAACCAACAGAAGCGGGAAATAAAGCAACATACGAAAAGAAAATCATACTAGCAATTCCAAGGTAACAAGAGGTTTGCCCTAAGAAAGAATAGTTTTTGAAAAGAGAAAACATTAGAGGTAAAAATAATATTGAGCAAATAATTACTCCTAAATTAAAAAACATTGCAGTGCTTCCTACCCCAAGGTCGCTTAAGTATTGCGAAAAGAATTCGTAATTAGGATAAGTAGCTAGAGAGTAAATTGTCAGTAGCAAAAAACAACTTAATCCAAGTAAAGCAAGTACTTTGCTTTTTGAAAGAATTTTTCCAATAACTAACCCAAGAGTAGAATCTGGTTTTATCAAAGCTGGTTTAACCCCATTAGGAAATTTTCTTTTACTCATGTATAAAAGTAAGGTTTTTAGACCTAAAAAAGGGCATTGTGTAACAAATATTACATATAACGCCCTAGAAGCTTTATAATCTTGATAGGATGCAAGTATTTTAGTGGTTTTATGGATGAGGAATTTGAAGAAATAGACGAAATAACACTTTCATTCTCAGACCCCGCTCTGCACTTTAGAAAAGAAGCGGCTTAAACCTAACTCTAATTTTAATTAAAAAAATATAAAGCAATTAAAAAAATCTTAAATTCTTCATTAAAATCTTTTAAAAAAAATATTCTTAACTAAAAATAATTTTCTAAAAAAACCTCTTTTTTTGATTTTACGAGGTAAAAAAAGCCTTTTTTCACTCATTTTAGCCAACTCATTTATATACTTGAATTCTTTATTGTAACTAGACATCATAAAATCTAAATAAAAAAATTGGAGGGATTTTGATGGGATTATTAGACGCAGTTAAAGGAAAACCAAAGAAAAAAGCATTCGGTGGATACTGTATTAGCTTCAAGGGAAGAAAAGATACTGTTGAAGATGTATTCGGTAACGGAGATGTTACTCCTAGTGAAATGACAAAGAAACTTTGGGCATATATTAAGAAAAACAAATTGTCAGGAAAGAAGTAAATAACTTTTTTCAAATAATTAGTTTTAGAGAGTGTTCTTGGAGGTTTTCCTCCAAGAAACAATTTCTATTTTTTTTTATTTTCTAATTTTCAACTCAATTTTTTTATCTTATTAATTCTTTTTTATTTTATTCCACTATTGTAACTGTTTCAGGAGGAACGCCACCCACTTGACTTTGTGTTTGGGGGAAAATAACTTCACTTATATTTTCAAGTGTATCTAAGTTACTTGCTTTTAACATCTTATCAGAGAATGTGTATAACACATTGTCCATGAAGAGTGATCTTCGAACAACTGAGTCAGAACCATAATAGTATCCTCTTTTTAGTTCTTCTTCAGCGCTAACGTGAGTTATTTTTCCTCGTTCGCTAAATCCATTTTCAATTGAAACATTCATTACTATTGCTCCTTGGAAGGATTGTTCCTGACCGTAGTAATCAACTGTCCCTGTTTTGTTTTCCACTATTGTTATTGGTAACACTAGTAATTGTTTTTCTTTATCGAAAAGAATTGCTTTGTGATTGCTTAGGGCTTCAGAATCTGTTCCTCTGTCCCCAATAATATAATTACTTAGTTCAATTGGATTTGCTACATCTGATACATCAAAGATAGCCATCTTTACTCCCTTTATTGCAGTGTAATAAACTGCTCCTTGTGAGTGAACTTTTTCAGCATCTTCTAGTTCGTTAGCATCTTTACCAATTCCTAGTAAGTGAGTTTCATCTATTGGGTGCAAGTAATCACTATATCCAGGGATTTTTAGTTTACCTAATATTTTTGGATTAGTTGCATCTGAAAGATCTATTACAAACAATGGATCAACGTGTTTGAAAGTAACCATGTATCCTTTGTTTCCCATAAATCTTACTGAGTAAATTGATTCATCAGGAGCAATTCCTTCTAGTGACCCAACTAACTTCATGTCTTTGTCTAAAACATATACATTGTTAGTTGATCGAGTAGTAGGAGCTCCTCCAACTTCTTCCATCATTGATGAATAATTTTCTACTGTTGTTGCTATTCTAAAATTATCATTGAATTCATCCATACTGAATTGGTTTAGAATATTTCCCGGAACCATTCCTTGTCCAACGAAAATTGCTTTTCCTTCTACTAAATTAAATTTGTTTATCACTGTTTTTTGAGTAGATCCAATATTTGGAAAGTACATGCTCTTTACTAGCATTCCCATCTCTAATGGGATTGGACCATTGTAATCAGTGCTTTCCCAATAGTTTTCTACAAAGTACAAATTGCTTTCTGAAGCATACACATTTTGTGCTGTTGCTGCTACTGTTTCTTTTGTCAATTCTTGTGAATCAAGATTAAGTGAAGCAATTGTTACAAAGCTTTGAGGTAATACTCTTGGCATTATTCCAATTTCACTAACACTAGCAACTTTGCTTTCTACTCCATTAACTCTCATCATTGGAATTATATCATTAGAATCTGTAGTTCCTTCATAAGCATAGTATCTTGGTTGTGAATTTATTACAAAGTAAGCGTTCTTTCCAATTAGTCTTGAAGTTAAATAATTTCCTTGGAAACTAATTTCTTTTTCAAGAGCCGGATTTGCTTTGTCTGTTATATCAAATAATTGAACAGATACTTCGCTTGAGCCTCCATAGTAAGGCATTCTTCCAGGCATTGCGATTGAGAAAGAAGCTCTATTTACTTTTGCCTCTTCACTAGCATAATAATAATTTGGATAATTGTTTTGGTTTGAGAATAACATTAATTTGTTTTCAGAAACAAACATTTCAATTGGAGTTAATTGGTCGTTAATATCTACTTGTGAAATTATTTTTGCATTTTCTGCAGGAAAAGCTTCTATTATGAATAGTTTTCCTTTAGCGATTGCATAAGCGTATTTTCCATCATTCTTTATTATATCAGCTTCATCTACTCCTTCTACTTGGATATTTGTTTTTGAATAATCAGTAGCACTAGCGCCCGAACCAGTTGTTTCTGCAACACCTGCTTTGTCAGCTACAGCGTTCATCATTGGTGCGCCAAAAATATCTAGTCCTCTATAATAATTTCCATATCCACTACTTTGTGCTTTTTGAAAATAAGCTGCTAATTCTGAATTAGTTTGAAAGTGCCCTAAAGGTACTTCTTCTTGAGTAATTGGCTTTGGAGCATTTAGTAAAAATAGTCCAAAGAACAGCATCATTAATACTATCGCAGAAATTGCGATTACTCCGAATTTTGATTCATTTTTTTCCATATTACTCATTCAAACCAACTCCATTAAAAAATTTTAAATTAATTCCAATATCTATTCTTTTGCTTGGCCTGCCTACTTGGCCTGCCTACCTGGTTCACCTACCTGGTGCTGTATGGTATAAGTTCAGACTTAATAAAAAGGGTTTGTTTTTACACGGGTGAAAACCGAAGGAAGAAAAATCACAAAGAAAAAATAATAACTAACAAAATTTACTAAATCCTAAAAAGCCTAATTTCAACAAGAGCAATCTTTTTATTCTAAGTTAACCTTAGTTTGAAGTATGTCTGCAGTGTTGCCACTAACATCCATTGGGATAATAATGGTTTTAGCAATTGGACTAAGCATAATGGTTAAAAAAAGTGGACAAAATGCAGTTATTGGATACATTTTAGCAGGGTTTATTTTAGGCCCAATGTTGTTTAATTTCTTAAGTCCTAGTGATCCTCTTGTAGTAGGTTTTGGAGAACTTGGTTTATTTATTTTGCTTTTCTATCTTGGACTTGAAATGTCTTTAAAGGATTTTCTTAAAGCAGGAAGTACTTCTATTGGACTTGCAATAATTGATATGATTGGTTTAGTCGGAATGGGTTTTCTGATTTCTACTCTAACTGGTTTTTCTTTTATTTTTTCAATGGTAATAGGAATGATGGCTTTTTCAACAAGCACTGCTGTAGTAGCAAAATTTGCGCTTGATAAAGGATTAATGCAAAATAATGCAGCAAAGTTAGCTATTTCTATTTTAATTTTACAAGATTTTTTAGGAATTGTTTTACTTGTTTTTTTAACTAGTTTTGCTTCAAAAACAGGGGATAGTGCTATTGAACTTGGAATAGCTGCTGTTGTTTTTGCAGTATCTGCTTTCTTTGCTGTTGCAAAATTCACTAAAATAGTTGAAGCGTGGTTAACAAAAAATGGTTTTGGACACACTGAAATAACTTTGTTTGCTTTAGGAATAGGATTAATTGTTGCAACTCTAGGAACTATGCTTAATTTATCAATGGCTCTTGGAGCTTACTTTGCAGGATTTGCTCTAGCAGAAACACGTTCGGGAGAAAAAATAAAAAAAGATGTTGGATTTTTAAGAGACTTTATGTTAGTCTTCTTTTTTGTTGCATTCGGAACCACTCTTTTCTTTAATACCTCCACCCAATTAGTGCAAGTACCTGAACTGCAAACCTTATTCTTCCTAGGAGGATTAGCTTTAGCGGTTGCTTTAGGAATAGTTATTGTTAACGGAATTGTAATGCACATGTTTGGAGGATTATTCAAACTAAATAGAGAAGATGCTACTTTAATGGCAATAATGCTTATTCCGCTTGGAGAATTTGTAATAATTATTGCTACAAGCGCTCTTCCTGCTCTTCAAGGAACTGAAAGCACCCTTATTTCATCAGTAGCATTTATGCTAATATTAATTACTGTAATTGTTTTCCAACCTATTTACAATCTAAAAAATCTTCACCAAAAAATATTTGGGTTAATTCCAGAAATCATTGCTCCAAAGCCCCCTCAAACAATAATTGAAGAACACACCCCTTATACTATTGAGCAATTAAAAAAGTTTTTAGGAAATCTTTTTGTTATTCTCTGTCTAGCATGGGTTACAGTACTATTGTATGATGCTATTCCTAGATTTGGAATACCCTTAATTTACAGTAGACAAATAACTGCGTTTGTTGTATTTTGTTTCTTTGCAGCCTTCCCTTTCTACTCAGCAATGAAAGCACTAAAGAAAATCTTAGAACACGCAATGAAAAAAGAAAAACAAATTCAAAAAAGATTTGCTTTCAAACCCTAGATTTAGATAAAAGTCTGAATTTTAGATAGGATTATTAACTCTTACTTCAAATTAGTTATTAATTAAAGAAAATAAATAATTAAAAGAAATAAAAGATTTAATTAAAAAATTAAAGTGTTTTTTATGAATAAAAAAATAATAGGACTTTTTTTGCTTATTTGCTTAGTTGCTCTATTTGGCTGTACTCAAGTACCTATTGCAAATAATGAGTTTTCAAAACTCGAAGGAAGTATTTGCACAGATGATGGAAAACCAATTATTAGAATGTATTCAACTACTACTTGCCCTCATTGTTTGTGGGTTAAGGCAACTTTTGATTCTGTTGCAAAAGAATACATGGATGCTAACAAAATAGTAGCTTATCACTGGGAATGGGATTATAATCCACAAACAGGAACAGCAACTGGAGATAATACACTCACTTCAATAAATGAAGGAGAAGTCCCTACTTTAGAAGAAAACATTTTCAATCAATTCAGTCCAAAAGGATATGTACCTGCATTTGTAGTAGGGTGCAGATATTACCGAATAGGAAACAAATTTGAGCAACAAGGAGATCTTAACGCTGAGAGAGTAGAGTTTGTTAAAATTTTTGATCAAATAGTAGCTGATTCAAAGTAAACTAACTTATTCAGAATAAATTAGCTTATTCAAATTAAATAATTTGAATTCTTTTCCCCAATCAAACCCTTTAAAAACATTTTTTCCTGAATATTAGTAAACTCGAGGGGTGTTTATGAATAATAAAATAATTTATTTAGTTTTAGCAATGTTCCTCTGCTTAACTTTTGTTATGGCTGAAGACAATAGTGCAAATGACAATGATCAACAAAATGGGGCGGATGCTTCATTAAGTGTGGATGCAACAGTAACAATTGATCCGCCAGTTCCTATGCTAACTAGCGAAACTTCGGTTTCAACTGAAGTCGAATATACTCAAGTCAATGACCAAAAACAAGAATTGATTGCAGAAAGACAAGAACTTATGCGAATAAGAGCACAAGATAGAAATGAAGCAATTACTCAAAGACTTAAAACAATATCACAAGAATTAATAACTAAACAAGAAAGAATTGCTGAATTAGTGAAAACTATTTCTGCAAGAATAAATGATAGAAACATTAGTGCTGAAGATAAAAACAACTTATTAGCAGTATTAAATAACGTTTCTGAAAATAGAATTACAAATGTTCAGCAAAATACTGAACAAAGAGTAGAACGATTAACAAATATTCAAGAACGAATATCCACTATGGATAGTATTAAAGAAATGAGACAAGAGATTAGACAAGAATTTGTTGATGCTGTTCAAGACAGAAACGAATTAGCTAAAGCTGAAATAAGAGCTGTGAAAGTAGCTATTGCAAGAGTTTTAGGAGAAGCAATAAGACAAAATCCAGAAATCGATTTTGATGACTTAAAAGGATTAAGCCAAGAAATTAGAATGGATGCTACTCAAGTAATAGTTGATTCAAATAATAACCTTCAAGCAAGAAGAGCAGTTAGAACTATGATTAAAGATAAAGTAATGGAAATAAGAAACACAGGAGATTCTTTAGAAATCAGCGATGGTAATTCAACAGCTCAAGTCGAAGGAACTATTACCATTGATGACAATGGAGTATCTATAGAAGGAAAGCAAATCAGATTAGCTCCTTCAAGAATACAAGCTAGAATTGCAAATTTAGAAAAAATGCAATTAAAACTAGAAAATGGTTTGGCTAAATACAAAGCACAATTAGCTAACACAAGAAATCTATTTGGAATACTCCCAATGACTGCAACAGAAACAGTAACAGTTGATGCAGAAACAGGAGCAGTAATTGGATATGATAGACCTTGGTGGAGCTTTGTTTCAAGCGGAACTGATGCTGTAAGTGAAACAGAAACAATAGAATAAATCTATTTTTAAAAAAAGAGGGGTATTAACCCCTTTTTTATTTTTTTTCAACCTTTACCTAACAAACGTATGTTTAAAAATAAAAGGAACTAAATTTTATCAAAAAAGCCTTGGCGATTATTATGGCAGCAAAAGCAGTTATTAAACTTGAAAGTGTTTCAAAACTTTACGGTATTGGTGACATAGAAATTAAAGCGCTTGATTGTGTTAATTTAACAATTTCTGAGAACGAATACGTCTCAATAATGGGCCCTAGTGGATCAGGAAAAACTACTCTCTTAGATGTATTAACTACCATGATGAAACCTACTTATGGGAAAGTTTTCATTGATGGAGTAGAAACAACTAAAATGTCTAATTCAGAACTCGCTTCTTTTAGAGGAAAAAAAATTGGATTTATTTTTCAAACATTTAATTTAATGCCTAAATTAACTGCTCTTGAGAATGTAATTGAACCTATGTGGATTAATGGAATTCCAAGAGAAGAAAGAGAACCTAAAGCAAGAGCATTATTAGAATCAGTTGGATTAACCGATCGAATGGGTAATAGACCTAACCAGTTATCTGGTGGACAAAAACAAAGAGTGGCTATCGCACGTGCACTCGCAATGAATCCTAGTATTATTGTTGCTGATGAACCCACTGGAAACCTTGATTCAAAATCAGGAGTAAAAGTAATGGAGATACTAAAAAATTTACATGTAAAAGAAAAAAGAACCGTTATTGTGGTTACTCACGATGAGAGTGTAGGAAAACAAGCTGAAAGAAGAATACTTATTAGAGACGGACAAATCGTTGGAAACAAGGGCGATGGAAAAAAGATTTGCCAGTTAACTTAATTAAAAAAAAACATAAATAAAATTTAATTAAAAAAATTATAAGTAAAACAAAAAAAATAATTTAAAAAATAATTAATTTAAAAATACAAGAAACCCAATTTAAAAAATTTATTTTTATGCAATTTGATTTTGATGTTTTAGAGAATTCCATAAAGAATCTAAGAAGAGCTGGGATGAGAACAGTTCTTACTCTTATTGGAGTAATCATTGGAATTGCTGCTATTGTTAGTTTACTTTCTGTTGGTCAAGGATTAACTGTTGCAGTTGAGGATCAATTCAAAAGTTTGGGCTCTAATACTATTTTTGTTATCCCTGGAGCACAAGCAAGAGGACTTTCAGTAATTAAATTAACAGATAATGATCTTACTCAAGTAGAAGGAATTAGAGGGGTTAACGCAGTTGTCCCTATTTATGGAGCTGCTGCAATTTTAGAATATAACGGACAAAAAATAAATATTCAAGTTAGTGCTGCAGATGCAGAAAAATCAAGTATTTTTGATTCCACAGGTTATTTTGATGTAGCTGAAGGAAGAACTTTTATCAAAAATGATTCTGACTCGGTTTTGATTGGAGATAAAATTGCAAAGGAATATTTTGATAGACAAATTACTCCAAGAAAAATTGTCACAATTAACGGAACTCCTTTTACTGTAATTGGAATACTAAAACCCCAAGCAGCAAGTTTTGGCGGGGGACCAAACACAGGAACAAGCGTATTTATGTCACTTGAAGCTTTCAACAAAATCGCAACTAATGTTTCCCCTTCAATTGTATTTGTAAAAACTGATTCAGGCAGTGATGTTAGTTATGCTGTTGATCAAATCAAAGAATATATGGACAAAAAATATGGGGAAAAAAGTGTAATGGTTTCTAGTTCTGAAGAATTACTAGAACAAGTTAACTCTATTCTTGGAGTAATTACTCTTGTAATTGCAGGAATTGGAGGAATTTCTCTTATTGTCGGAGGAATAGGAATAATGAATGCAATGATTACTGCGGTTCTAGAAAGAACTAGAGAAATTGGTTTAATGAAAGCGCTTGGAGCGGCTAATGAAAGAATATTAGTTTTATTTATTCTTGAAGCAGGATTTATCGGAATGCTTGGAGGAATAATTGGAGTACTTTTAGGTTATAGTTTATCTTTTTTAATTGCTTATTTAGGAGTAAGTTCAGGTTTTGCATTAAATGCAGTTGTTACTCCAGAGATTACTATAGGAGCTTTGTTATTTGGTTTAATTGTAGGAATAGTTTCAGGATTATTACCTGCAATTAGAGCAGCAAATTTAGACCCAGTAATAGCTTTGAGGTATGAGTGAAAAAAATATTAGTAAAATTAATATAAAATTATTGTGATTTGTAAAATTGTTAGATGATTATTATGATTGACACAACCATTCATGCATTAAAAAATCTTCGAAGAGAAGGAGTTAGAACTTTCTTAACTCTTATTGGAGTTGTTATTGGAATTGCTGCAATCGTTGCTCTTCTTTCAGTTGGACAAGGATTAAACCAAGCAGTAGAAACTCAACTCTCACAACTTGGCTCTAATACAGTTTATGTTATCCCAGGAAATCCTTTTAGCGGGAGTTCTTTTTCTAAAATAAGTATTACTCAAAATGATTTAGACCAAATTAAATCTATTAGTAATGTGAGTGATGTTATTCCAATGTACTTAACTCCCGTAAATATTACTTTTGGAAAAGATAATTACGGAGCAACTGCACTTGGAATAGATCCTATTGAAGGAAAAGTATTTGTTGATCTTGGATATTATGAGGTTACTGATGGACAGTGGCTTTCAAAGGGAGATTCTTCTTCAATTCTAATTGGAGATAAATTAGCCACTGATGCTTTTGACAAAGAAATTAGTATTAGAAAAATTTTGTTACTAAATGGACAAGAATTTAAGGTTGGGGGAATTATTACTCAAAAAATCCAAGGATCGGATGTTAGCTCAAGCAATCTTGTTATGATGTCTGTTGATGCAATAAAAAAACTTGATCCTACAATTGGGCCTTCAGAAACCTGGATTAGAACTACAAGTGCAAGTGATGTAACTGAAGTTGCTGATAAAATTAAAAAATATTTTGATAGAAAATATGGAGAAAAAAGTGTTTATGTTATTACTTCTGATCAATTACTTGACCAAGTTAATTCAATCTTTGGTTTAATTACTATCTTCCTTGTAGGAATTGGAAGTATTTCAATAATAGTTGGAGGAGTAGGAATAATGAATGCAATGGTTACTTCTGTTGTTGAGCGAACAAAAGAAATTGGAATAATGAAGGCTCTTGGAGCATCTAACTTTAGAATACTTGCAATCTTTTTACTCGAATCAGCTTTTATTGGAGCAATTGGAGGAATAATTGGAATAGCTATTGGATATGGTTTATCAATTATAGTTGCTGTAATTGCTCAAGCATCAGGTTTCCCTCTAGAAGCAGGAATAACTTGGGAAATTACTTTAGGAGCACTTGCTTTCTCAATGTTACTTGGAATGGCTTCAGGGGCACTCCCTGCATGGAGAGCAGCTAACTTAGATCCAATCGAAGCACTAAGATATGATTAGAATTAAAATATTAAAAATAAAATAACAAAATCAAAAACTAATTAGAACTTGTTTGTTTAATTTTTTTACTTCTTAACAATTTTTTTATTTTTTTACAAGCTTAGCTTCTTTTACTTCTATTTCTCCAACGAACTCGTTTTGCATTTTTTTCTCAAATTTAATTTCTATTTTTTCTTTAAACAGAGGAGCATCAATCATTAAGGATTCATACTCTCCTCCCTCTCCAGCTACATTAATCCCATATTTTTTATTTAACAAAACAAGTTCGCTAATTGCTCTATCATCAATTAATCTCCCAACCCAATTTTTATCTAGTCCCTGACAAGCTATTTTTGTAATAATTGCTTTGAAATTTGATTTTACTAAGTGACGCAAATAAGCTTCTTGATCCATATGCCAAAGAGGAGCAAAGTGGCGAACTCCATATTTTTCGCAAGCTCTTTCAATTCTTTCTCGTTGGTAATTAGAAAATAGTGCTCCTGAACAAATTCCTTCAATTCCAAACATTTTTTTTGCCAGCATTAATCCTCTTTCAAGTTCAGCGAGTTCAGTTTCTTTTTCCCCCTTAGTGTGAATCAATAAGAGTTTTTTGCCCATTGCACTAGCCTGCATTTTTGCAATCTCGATTGTGGGAGAATGATACATGAATGAGTCTTTGTTCATAGGATTAATTGCAATTAAGCATCTAACATCGTATCCCTGTTTTTCCATTAAATGAATTGCATAAACCGAATCTTTTCCTGTGGAAAGCAGTGCTGCTATTGGAATATTTTTTTGAGAAAGATTAGTAGAGTTATTTTCCCTTGATTCGCGTGTAAGTGATTTCAAATAATCAGCTTTTGAAAGGAACCCCTTCTTTTTTGCTAAAAATTCAATTGCTTTATCAAAATTACTTCCATATTGAGCGGCTTTTTTCTCCCTAAATGCAATTTCTTTAGGAAGTTTTAGAGAAAGAGCAATATCACGAAGAACTTTCTTATTCACAATTTCTTTTGTTTTCTTATCAGTTACAATTTTTTGTTTTTCATTTAAGTAAATTGATTTTTGAACTAAATCAACATCCAAAAACGGAACTCTTAGTTCTAATTTATTTGCCATTGAAATAATATCTTCAAAATACAAATCATTTTCATACATTTTTACTAAGTAACTGTAACAATCCTTGTTTATGCTATTTGAGTTCTTGAATCTATGATAACCTGCAAATAATTCATCTGCTCCCAATCCTGAAAGAACTACTTTTAGTCCAAGTGCACTAGCTTCTTTTGTTGCAAAATAAATAGTAGAAGCTACCCCCACTCTAATTGGATCAGTAGATTCAATTAAATCAATTATTTTAGGAAGTTCAGCTTCTAATTCTGGAACAAATACTTTTTTTACCACTAGTTCGCAACCAAGTAAGCGTGAAACCTTTTGAGCGGACTCAAAATCCTTTGGTTCCCCAAATCCTGCAACAGGATCAAACACACCTGCAAATAATCCAATTACTTTATTTTTTTTAGAATTGTTTGTAATTATTTTTCCAACTAGCGCAGAATCAAGCCCTCCTGATAGAAGCAACCCAAATGGAACTGACGATGCAGGAATTCTTTTCTCAACTGCAGAAATTAAAGATTTCTTTATTTGTGCAGGAGGAACATTTTTCTTAAAAGAAAACTTTCTTTCAACAAAGGAAAGCTTATTTTTGTTTAAATCAAAAGCAATTAGTTGGCGAGGATTTAGGTGAACTGCATTTAACTTTGAAACATTTAATGCTTTTTTTTCTGAAGCAAAAGCAAACAAGGATTCTTTTTCATCATAACTATAAACAAGGGGTTTTACCCCCACAATATCTCTTGCAAGCAATAACTTATTTTCTTTTTTTGAGTAATAAGCAAATGCATAGTCCCCTTCAAATTTTTCAATTAACTTTGGTAAAGATTTGAAAGGTTTTGAATCGAGCATTTTTAGTACAAGCTCTGAATCGTTTTTTACTTTTCCTTTTAATTTATTTTTCTTTGCAAGTGTTTCCCAATTATATATTTCACAATTAATTACAAGAATTCCTTTATCTGATTCAATTGGTTGGGTAACAAAATCAATTACTGAGTGCAAATTGTGACCTAAGCAAAGCTTTCCACTGTACATTACTTTTGAGTGGTCTTTTCCACGATAAGAAATAGCTTCAAGTCCTTTTTTTGCTAAGTCTTCAGGCTCAGTGAAATTAGCAAATCCTATTATTCCGCACATGATTTACAAAGGAGTTTTGTACTTAAAAAATCTTCGATGCGGCTTTTTTTAGCCGATTCATAAGAGCAAGACCCATTCCATCTTCCTCTACACCCTCAACTACAATAAAATCCATTTGCTTTTTATCAAATTCTCGCAGGCAATCAAACAATCCATGAGCCATTTTATTCAAATTTCTTTCAAAGCAAATCTCTTCTTCATAAATACTCTTTTCTTTAATGTTGATTTTATTTGTAAAAGAAAGTATTCCTACTTTTCCATTTAATTTTAATTTTTTTAATTCACTAGCAAAATCAAAATCTTTTTTTGGTAAAATCAAAATAAGTTCTGCTTTTGGAGAATAGTGTTTATACTTCATCCCTGGAGAAAGAGGAGCAACCCCGTTGGCTAAATTTTCTTTTTTTTCACTATTTGTTGAATGCACCCTAACTTGTCCAATTACTTTTTCTATTTGTTTAGGAGTAATTTTTCCCGGACGAAGAATTGTAGGAACATTCCCAACTAAACTTATCACAGTGGATTCTAATCCCACTTTGCATTTCCCCCCATCAAGAATAAGAGGAATCTTTCCGTCCAAATCATTTAGCACATGTTCTGCTGTTGTTGGACTAGGTTTGGTTGAAGAATTAGCACTAGGAGCAGCAATTGGAAAATTAGATTGTTTAATTAAATCCAAAGCAATTTTATCCCGCGGCATTCTTACAGCCACACTATCAAGCCCAGCAGTTACAATAGAAGGAATTTTGGAAGATTTTTTTAGAACTATAGTTAATGGCCCTGGCCAAAATTCTTTCATTAATTTTTTTGCATTAAGTGGAACTTTTTCTACCAAATCTTTAAGCTGATTAATATCAAAAATGTGAACTATTAATGGATTATCAGCAGGTCTGCCTTTTGCAACAAATATTTTTGCAACTGCCACTTCATTAAAGGCATTTGCTCCGAGTCCATAAACAGTTTCGGTTGGAAAAGCAACTACTTCGCCTGCGCGAATCAAATTCGAAGCTTTCAAAATTGTACTTTTTTTGTTTTTTACCCCAACTTTAATTAATTCTGTTTTCATACAAAATAAAACAAACAAAATAGTTTTTATAAATAGAACAATTTCAAAAAAAATCACCCACAAAAAGAATATATACTCCAAAGATAGAAGATACTAATTGATGAAGAAACTAACAAATCTAATTGAATCGCAGCAATTGGATAGAGAACTAATTTTTTATTTGTTTAATCGTGCTGATGAATTAAGAAAAAGCACAAATTCTAGTCTCCATGGTAAAGTCCTTGCTACTTTATTTTATGAGCCTAGTACTAGAACTAGACTAAGTTTCGAATCCGCTATGTGTAAACTTGGAGGAAGTGTAATTAGCACTGAGAATGCTAAAGAGTTTTCTTCTGCAATTAAGGGAGAATCAATTGAGGATACTATTAGAATTGTGGGAGCTTATGCTGATTGTATTGTACTAAGACACTACCAAGAAGGGGCTTCAAAGGCAGCGGTTGGTGTTTCAAATAAACCAATTATTAACGCTGGAGATGGAAAAGGCCAGCATCCTACTCAAGCTTTGCTTGATACTTATACAATTTACAGAGAACTAGGAAGACTTGATAATATTACTATTGCAATGGTTGGAGACCTTGCAAATGGAAGAACTATTAGATCCTTATCTTATTTACTTGGAAAGTTTAGTGGAATAAGAATTATTTTTGTTTCTCCTGAAAATTTGAGAGTAGGAGACGACATTAAGGCTTATTTGAAGAGACACAATGTGAAACATGAAGAGGAAAAGGATTTTGAAAAAGTTTTGCCAATAGCTGATATTATTTATATGACTAGAATTCAAAAAGAAAGAATGACGCCTGAGGATTATGAAAAAGCAAAA
The DNA here is from genome assembly GCA_041659525.1 of archaeon. Taxonomy (GTDB): domain Archaea; phylum Iainarchaeota; class Iainarchaeia; order Iainarchaeales; family JAAZKV01; genus JAAZKV01. Next base: position 42,231 of record JBAZYC010000002.1, read on the forward strand.
GGCAAATACACAATTACAACACAAAATTTAGGACAAGTTCGTCCTGATGCTCGAATAATGCACCCTCTTCCCCACGTTGAAGAAATAGTTCTCCCAATTGAAATAGAAAACACTGACAAAAGAGTGGCTTATTTCAGACAAGCAGAAAACGGGCTCTACGCAAGAATGGCACTACTAGAACACTTGATGAAATGGAAAAATTAACTTACTAAACCCCTATCAAAAATCGAGTTAGTAAAGTATTAATATGTGAATCAAATGTATATCTATTATGAAAATGAGCTTTAAATTATTAGTTTTTACCATTTTATTTGTTGCCCTATTTGCGATTTTTTTTCTAAATTACTCCTCCAACTTACCTGAAACAAATAATATTACACAGCAAATAACTTATGTTGATTTTAACATTACAAAGAGTATAACTTGGTCTGATTCAAGAAGTGAGGAATATTTATTTGATTTGAAAAATCCCATAATAGTATTTTTAATATTCCCAAAATCTGTTGCAGGTGACATTTCTCAAATAAAAGTTGAAGGGGATTTTGTTTCCCAAGTGATTCAATCTGATCCAATCTTATTGTTGCATTCAAAAGACCTCGCCCCTGGAATAAAAACTTTGAAATTAATCACCCCTAAGGGAGATTTAAACAAAACTTCACTAGCTTTTACTTTTCCTTATTCAGAATATGTTAAACTCAGTAATTCAGATAAGAATCTTTTAATCCAAACTGTAATTGAGGTTTCATCAAGAGGGGAACAAAATTATGAAATCACAGAAAGTTTAAATGTAATGCAAAATTATGCAAATGAATTAAATAACGAAACAATTACTACTCAAGAACTAACTGAAAATAAAAACATGAACAAATTAAATTTTGCAGCATCAATAAGCAAATTACTTCGCGCAGTTAACGCACTAAAAAAATCAGTGACAGAAAAGAAAATCGAATGGTTTGAATACTATGATGTAAAAGCATCCCTAACTAGCACTTCAATAAATTATTTTGATGACCAAAATGACATTTCATTAAATTTTGTTCTAAACCAACCAACACTCGAAGAATTTTCACTAGTTTTCACAAATGATAAAAATATACAATGGTACATTCCAAAAAACCTAAGTCTAATCCGAGGCCAAAACGTAACTATTCCACTAAAACTACTAAGCTACGCTAAATCAAAAGGCATACAGCCAGGCGATAAGGCATACCTTGAGTTAAGCAGACACACAACCAATGTAGAAGCTTTACCAAAATTAAAAATGCTTTACAATGGAGAACTCGTGGAAAGAATTGAATTAACTATTACAGGAATGGAAGAATTAAGAAAATCCCCTTGGCCCAATATGTTTGAATTTGGTTTAACTAATTTAAATCCAACAAAAACTATTTCAACACCTATAACTTATCCATTAAATTTAAGGACTGTTGCTCAAGTTGAGCATTCAATGCAAATACCCCAAATAGAACTGGGCCAAAATGTTGAAGGAATTGATGTGTCTATTGGTTCGTTTGATTTAATATCTGAAAAATATATTGATGAAGAACCATATCAATTAGTAATTAATTCAGATTATACAAAAATAATGGCTTCTAACGGCTGGACTGAATCAGATTTACCAAAAGTTATTGACTTTAATATATCTCTGAAATATTTTTTATCAAAAACCCCTACGCCAATCAGAATTAAAATTAATTTAAACAAATCAGGAGTAGTCTTAGCTTCTTCTAAATTAATTGATGCTGCAAATTATATTTCAAACTTAAAGGGCTGGAGCAAAATTATATTTGATGATACTAATGAAGATTATCCGATTACAAATAAAATTGATTCTTCTTTAACAGTTGCAAAAGAGATTAAAAAACAATTAAAAAATAAATATAACCAAGGCCCTTTTGTCTTTTTGCAAATTTTAGGGGATGCAAATCAAATACCAATTCAGGAGCCTCTTCTTTTGAAAAGTTATAGACCTGATGAAGGAGCCGTTCTTGATTCTTATTATTATGGTGATGTTGATGAAGATAATTACCCCGAACTCGCAGTTGCAAGAATTCCTTTAATTTCCCCTCAAGATATAATAAATTATTTTAATAATACCCCTAAATTTAATTCATTAAAGATAGCTATTGCAGTGTATCCAGATGATATGAATGGAGGGATTAATTATCTTAATGAAAAAATAAAATCTTATAAGGACAGTAATAAACCGATTCCGAAAGATTTAATTGAACAAAAAGATTATTGGGACTCTTTGGTTAAGACTAACAAAGGAATTATTGGGATGGAGGGCATGATATCCCCAGCAAGAATAGAAAAAGATTTTAAATTGTACTCCTATGATTATAAAGTAATAACTGTTGGACAGAATACTCAGCGTACTGATTTAAATGTTTTAATCTATATAAATCCGAGCAACTTAAATGAAATATTAAACAATAATGATATTGTGGAGATTTATGCACATGGTTTTCCACAAGGTTTTTATGATACTTGGAATTCATCATCATTTACTTGCCCTTTGTTGCATTTAAATGAAAATAATCGCCCATTTATTTCAGGAATTGCATGTTCAACCGCAAAAGAAATAGGCAAAAAATTAATCTCAGAAGGAGCTTTAATATATAATGGTAATTATTATCCAGCAGGGTGGAGTCCTTTCTCATTCTTCAATTTAACACAAGGCCAGAGTGTTGGAGAATCAATAAGGGCACTTGAGAGTGCTCATCGTATTGAACATTTTTATTATTCAATTTTATATGGAGATCCATCAATGATTTTTCCAGTAAATAATTCCTTGGTTACCACTCAAAATGGTAAACTATTTTTTAAAATAACTGATATAAATTTTATTAAATCTGACTCGTTAGATGAACTTGAAAAATATAATCGATTAACATTAGAAAAAAGTCCTGATGATTTAATATATATTTCTCAAGTAGAGCATATGAATTACGCCCAAATTTCAGGAATATACACTGGGCCCAAATTTGAAGACATTAATTTTGCAATCATGAAAGTCAAGGATAAAAATATGCCCATCAAAATTATAAGAGAATCTAATTGGGATCCCAAATACACATTTGATTTTGATTTTAGTGCAGATGTAAAAAAATTCTTGTACGACAATAATGCAATTAAACAAGGATTTTCGGTTGAATTTGTAACAAAATTTAAGAATTAAATCCCTGAGTAAAAATACATTTCATTGAATTAGTTGTATTACATTAACCATTTTTTCAGTTGCTTTTATTGCAGCTTCTACTTGGTCAGTACTAACCCCTATTGTTTCTATTCTTCTATTCCCTTTTTTCCAAATTATTTTACACTCAACCAAAGCATCTGTGTGCCCACCAACTGGTATTCGAACTTCATAATCTAATAATTGGGGGAAAGATAATTTATTTTTTTCAAATATTTTCTTTAATGCATTAACAAAAGCATTGTACCCTCCATCCCCAAGAGCAACGGAAGAATATTCTTTTCCATTTAACAAAACTTTTATTTTTGCTTTGGGTTTTGTTCCTAATTTAGTTGAAACTGAGTAATCAAGTATTTTGAATACGTGTTCGTGTAAATGATTTTGCATTTCGTTTACTATAAACAAAAGATCTTCTTTTGAAACAAATTCTTTCTTATCCCCCAGTTCTATTACTTTTGAAAGAACTTTCTTTAGTTCTTCAGGAGAAAGAACTACTCCAAATTGTTTTAGAGTCATTTCTATTGAAGCTTTTCCAGAAAGCTTTCCTAGTGCATAGCGAGTATTTCTTCCAAATCGCCCCGCAGAGAGTTTGCTTTTGTACAAATTCCCTTTTTTATCCCCATCCGCATGTATTCCTGCAGTTTGAGTAAACACAACTGAACCAACTATTGGGTGGTTCTTGGATAATCTTCTTCTTGAAAATAATTCAACTAAACTAGAAATTGCTACTAGTTTTTTTTCATCCACATTTGTTTTGAATTTTGTAAAATCGTTTATTCCAACAACCACTGTTTCAAGTGCAGCATTTCCAGTTCGTTCTCCAAGTCCATTAACAGTAACATGAACTCCTTTTGCACCAGCGTTAATTGCAGCAAGCGCATTTGCAGTAGCTAAGCCATAATCGTTGTGAGCATGGAAATCAAAGTGAACACTGGGAAACTTATTTACTACTAGTGAAACAAATTCAGTTGTTTCAGTAGGGGAGAGTACCCCAAGTGTATCTGCAAGCATTACTCTTTTTACTCCTGCTTCGTTTAAGACTTTTATTATTTCAAAAACATATTCTTTGTCTTCTCTTATTCCATTTGAAAAATCTTCTAAATAAGCGTTCACTAAAAAGTTTTTTTCTTTAGCATAATTCATTGTTTTAACTATGTCAGCGAAATGTTCTTTTGGTTGTTTCTTTAATTGATTTAAACAATGATTTTTGCTTCCTTTGCATAAAAGATTTAGTACTCTTCCGCCTGATTCGCTAATCCAATCCACGCTTGAATTATAATCAACAAAACCAAGTACCTCTACTTTGTCAAGTAATCCAACTGTTTTTGCCCAAGCAAATATTTCTGTACAAGAAGCCGCTTCTCCTTTTGATACTCTTGAAGAAGCAATTTCTATTCTATCTACTTTTACTTCTAGTAAAAGTTTTTTTGCTATTGAAAGTTTTTCTTGAGTAGAAAAAGAAACTTCTTCAGTCTGTTCCCCATCACGAAGAGTAGTATCCATTATTTCTATAAAATTAGTAGAAGAAGAACTAGGGTCGAATGGCCCAATCACTTTTGGTAAGTGAATTACTATTAGCAGTTGAATTACTCATAATAACTAATTAATTACATGCATAAGTGTTTAAAAAAGAAATCTCTAGAGGATATTTAAAAGAAAGCAAAAATAAGCAAAGCAAATTAAGGTGAAAAATTGGTTCGAGAAACAATTCTACTAGTAGGTGCTTCTAATAATCATGAGAAGTTTGGTTACATTGTTCTTGAGAACTTACTAAACAGGGGGTTTGATGTAGTTCCAATTAACCCTAATGAAGAACAAATCCTTGGAGTAAAAGCCTACAAAACAATTACAGAGTATGTTAATGCTAATCCTGCTAAAAAAATTACTTGGGTGAACTTTGTTGTTCCCCCTGCGGTTACTGTGAAATTACTTGAAGAAGTAAAATTGCTAAAACTAACTCACGTTTGGTTCCAACCCGGAAGCGAAAGCGAAGTTGCTATTGAATATTGCAAAAAAAATGATATTAGATGCCTGCACCATGCATGTATTATGAACAACTATGAATAAATAAAAAAATTGTGCTTAATGGTGCCTGCACCATGCATGTATTATGAATAATTACGAGTAATTGCAGGCAATTACAAGTAATTACAGACAACTATGAGTAACCCTAATAATTTATAAAAAAAATAATCAAATGCATTTAGCTTATTCAAATCGCCAAATTTCGCAATTAATTGCCTTCTTAAAGGTTTGGATTAACTAATTAGTAGTACTGGAAATAAAAATTGATAGTGTAATTAGATAAATGAAATTATAAAAGTTGATATAAAAATGGGATTCGCGAAAATGGGTTTGGACCCAAAACTGATTGAAGGAATAAAATTAATGGGTATTAAAGACCCAACTCCAATACAAGCTAAATGTATTCCCCATCTAAAGGCTGGAAAAGATTTAGTTGGACAATCACTAACAGGCTCAGGAAAAACTGCGGCTTTTGGTTTGCCAATTTTAGAAAAAATTGTTCCAGGCGCAGGGCTACAAGCACTAATTATTACTCCTACAAGAGAACTTTGTGTCCAAGTTAGAGACAATATAGAATCAATGGCTAGATACTTACCAATTAATGTTAAAAGTGTTTACGGAGGAGTAGGTTTCTTCCAACAAATCGAAGACTTAAAAATTGCTGAAATAATTGTAGCTACTCCTGGAAGATTACTCGATCACATGGGCAGAAGAAATGTTGATTTACGAACAATAAAATTCGTTGTACTTGATGAAGCAGACAGAATGTTCGATATGGGATTTGAAGATGATATTGACAAAATATTAAGACAAACTCCTAATAGCAGACAGACAATAATGTTTAGTGCAACAATGCCAAAAGCTGCTCAGCACATTGCTAACAAATATTTGAAGAACCCTGTTTATGTTCAAGAACAATTACAAGTAGATCGCTCATTAATGACTCAAGTATTTTATAGTGTTAAAAAAGAAGACAAATTTTCTTTACTTGTTCACTTATTAAAAACAAAAACTAGCGGACCTGCAATTGTTTTTTGCGGAACAAAAAGAGAAGTTGATAGAGTTGCAAGAAATTTGCGAAAAGAAAAAGTTGATGCTTTACCAGTTCACGGAGATTTAACTCAAGGAAAAAGACAATTCGCAGTTAATTCTTTCAAACTCGGAAAAATTGATGTTTTAGTTGCAACTGATGTTGCTGCTAGAGGACTTGATATCAAAGATGTTTCTCACGTTTACAATTATGATGTACCAAGAACTGCTGAGGAGTATACTCACAGAATTGGAAGAACTGCTAGAGCAGGAAAGAAAGGAGACGCAGTAACTCTCTTGTCTGAAAGAGATTACCAAAACTTTAATAAAATACTAAAATTCGGTAAACAAAATATTAAACAAGAAGCGACTCCTATTTTTGAAAGAATTGAATTTAAAAAAGATTTCCACCACGGAGAAGACTTTGGTGGAGAAGATGCTTCTGAACAAGGAAGAGGAAGAAGAGAAGACCTTGGAGCGATAGAGGAGATAGACCTCGTTTTGACAGAAGAGAAAGACCAAGTTTTGATAGAGGAAGTAGATCATTTGGATCTGACAGAGGAAATAGATCTTTTGGTTCAAGAGAGGGCTCAAGAGGAAATTATTCTCAAAGTTCATCTGATGGACCAAGACAAAGTTCTTACCCAAGTAATTTTTCAAGAGACAGACCTAGAAGAGATTTTTCTAATGCTTCTCCTTACCAAAGAGATAGACCAAGTCACTTACCAAGAGCACACGATTTTAGACCAAGAAATGATTTTGCACAAAGAGAAAGACCAACTAATGTAAGAGACGAAACTAATCTTCCTGCAAGTGGACACGAAAGAACTCCTAGAACTTTAGAACCATTATTCCCCGAATCACACTACCATCCTAGTTACAAACCAAAACCTGACACTGAAAGAGTGAATACAGTTAGAGCGGTTAGCGAAACTTTTAGACCAGCAAGAATGCATAGACCCGCTTATCCAACTGACAAAAATAAATCATTCCATAGCGGAGAGAGTAGAAAACCTTTTTCTCAGGATTCAAGAAGAACTCCCGAGGAAGGACACAAAGCTCCATTTGGAGAAAAGAAACATTACGCTTCTAAAGAAGGATTTGCAAGTAAAGAAGGAAAACCTTCTTTCTATAAACCAAGTGCTGGTAAAGGAAAATTCCACGGCAAGAAAAGATTCTAATTCTTTCTAACAAAACCTTTTAATTCTACTAAACCCTATTCCTATTACAAAAAATAGGTGTAATAATGGAGAAAAATTTAATTAGATCATTATTTTTTTTAATAATACTAATCACCCTTTCAACAATTGTAAATGCAACTGATATTACCTCTCTATCAGCAACATTTGATACAAATATTGCAATTGAATCACAATGCACAGAAAATAAAGATTCTAATTTATTAATCACAGATACTACTAATAATGTAGAATTGTTAAAAACGACTTATCCTTGCATAATAACTTCAAAAACAACCACTCATGCTTTTTCAGGATTAAAAGATAGATCAGTACTTGAAATTAATTTAACAATTTCTCAACCTTGTGATGTTTGCACAAAATCTTTTTATTTGCCAATTTCATTTAAGAAAGAAACTAACTTTATCCCAGATAATAGTTTAGTGGGATTAGTTTTAGTACTTGGACTAGTAATAGGAATTATCTCAATAAAAAAGAAGTAATACTAAAAAAAACTCTAAATTCTAAACCCAATTCTTGAACTTAAAGAATATTAGTACAGAGCTTGTTGAAAGTAAAGCAAACCCGACTACTATCAAAAACGCTTCAGGAGAACCTTGGAAAGGCAATCCTACATTCATCCCATAGTAACTAGCAACCATAGTAGGAATACTAATTGAAACAGTTACTAGAGCTAAGAATTTCAATATAGAGTTAAAGTTGTTTGATACAATTGAATTGTAAGCATTAATCGTGTTTGCAATAATTTCTGAGTAAATAGTGATTAATTGTTGAGCTTCATCTACATCAATTAGCACATCATCAAAATCTTCTTTTTCGTCTTCATTCATTGAAAAAATCTTAAAAGTAGAGAACTTTCCTAGAACCTTTTTGTTTCCAACAATACTTGTTCTAAAATAAACCAGTGTTTTTTGTAAAGAGAGTAAGAGAATTACTTCTTTGTTTTGGAAGGATTTATTGATAGAGGTTTCTGCTACACTAATCTCGTTTTCAACTACATTTAATTCATTCATATAGGATTTGATTATTTTTCTCATTAAGTAATTGAAAAAAATCGCTTTGTTGTCAGTTACAAATCCTTTTAGCGGATTTGAAATCAGTTTTTCTACTGCATAAATCTCTGCTGAGCAAATAGTGAAAATGTAATTCTTTTTTGGAGAAAAAACTATTCCTAAAGGAACAGTGGTAATTGATTGTTCTGAGTGAAAAGGCACTTTTAGTAATATTAGTGAAAGCCCTTTTTCTACCTCTTTTTCTATTCTTGGTAAAGAATCATAATCAAGAATATCATGAATAAGCGATTTTGTTAACCCAAATTTATCTTTAATTTCTTCAATCTCATCTTCGCTAGGTGCAGAAATATTTATCCAACAACCAGGAGTAGGTCTTTTTAGTTCTAAAAGCTTTTTTGAACCATTTTTTACAAAAGACTTCTTGTAGATTTTAATCATACGACAAATGAAAAGAACACAATTATTAAAAACGTGCTGTTGAAAAGTTCAAAAGAAAAAAAACTTCAATCTTAACAAAAATTAATCACAAAAAGATTAATTAGAAATTATTTAACTTAAATTTTTAATTAAGCTAGTTCTCTTTTGAGTGTTTTGTGTGCGTGGTTTAGTTTCTTGAATT
>JBAZYC010000003.1:0-25019 GCA_041659525.1 archaeon
TCTACTCGTTCTTTTTCAGCTAGCAAAGCTGCAAAATTGAGTAGAGGGGGAAGGGTAACAAAAGCGTTATTAAAACCATTAATGAGGAACTTACCAGAAAAAGCTTATACAAATTTAGTGGTAACTAATATTGCTCAATTAGTTTTGAAAAAAATTCCTGTTGATACTATAAAGTATTCAGGTCCTGTTGCAACAAAAAAAAGATTTGGAAAGAGTTTTTCTATGAAAGCAGAACGAGCTTTATCAACCCCTGGAAATTCTGTGAGTAGTTTTCATTGTGTTGAAAGATGCACTGTTGCTTTAGCTTTAATGAGGAAAGCAAAAATACCTTGTTGGCTTGCAAGACAAGTAGTAACAGATTATGCAACTGGAAAACGTAGAGTACACGATTTTGTAGAATATTTTGCAAATGGAAAGATTCAAACCCTTGGTTTTGGATTTGATGTTAGAGGGAGAAGTGATTTTGTTAGGTATCCTCATGTCTCTGACAAAATAGTTGCAGAAAGCGGGGCAGTTATCCCTATTTCTTTTGTATTAAGGGGAATAGATTCAAGCCAAATAGCCGGAGTCACTAGTCAAAAAAAATTGAAAAGATTTTTGAAAAATCCTTCTTCGGGTAAGGAATTACTAAAGAATAGCAGAAGACTCAAACTTTTAGTTGAATCAGGAGTAATGCCAAAAGAAGCCTATAATCAAATAATAAAGTTGGAGAACACTAGGTGAAATAATGGTTGAAATTAAAACAATTGAAAATAAAAAAATACTTAATGAAACTAAAAAAATGACTAAACTAGAAATAGGTTCTGGAGCAAAACCAAAAGAGGGCTATTTGCATTTTGATGTTAGAAAAATAGAGGGGATTGATGTAGTAGGGGACGCAAGAAGTCTTCCGTTTGAAAACGAAGAATTTGAAGAAGTTTTCTCCAGATTCTTTCTTGAACACTTGCCCAGAAAAGATGCTAAAAGAGCATTACAAGAAATGTTTAGAGTTTTAAAAAATGGAGGAATTTTGGAAATAATTGTTCCAAATATAGCTTATTTTTGCAGATTATTTGTTGAAGAAAAAGGACAAAAAAAAGAGTGGGCTCTAAACAAAATATATGGATTTGAAAATTATACTGAAGATCACCATTATTTTGGCTATGATGCGGATACTTTGTCGAGTTTATTAAAAGAAATCGGTTTTATTGAAACAAAGCAAATACCTGAAAATGAACAATACCTTCATTTACAAGCAAAAAAACCTTAATAAATATTTTTTTTGAAAAGAATTTGATTAATCCTGTATTTTTTTTAACTTTGTTTTGTTTTTAAATTGTTGTGGTTTTAGAGTTTATTAGTAAGGATTAGTTATTATTTGTAAAGTAAAAGTGAATAAAAATGAATTACAAAAATATTGCATTAATTTTTTTGCTATTACTAGCTCTATTTGTTTTTGGTTGCACAGGCAATCCTTCTAAAACAGGAAGCGGGTTAATGACTCTTGATGTAAACAAGGATGTAAACAATGATATAAACAATGATGTGAACAAAATTGATTCTAATTTAAATTCAGGGGTTTTCAATAATCTTAACGATTTTAGAAAAGTTAAAGTTGGGGATAATGTATCAGTTCATTACACTTTGAGATTTACTGATGGGACTATTTTTGAATCAAGTGTTGGTAATAGCCCATTTACTTTTACTGTTGGCGCTGAAGATGTAATAAAAGGTTTCAATAACGCTGTAGTTGGAATGAAGATAGGTGAAAAGAAAACTGTTACTCTATTACCTGCTGATGCTTATGGAGAATATGATATAAGAAATGTTCAAGCTTTTGATGCTAACGAAGCCCCTCAATTTTCACAACTTAAAATCGGGGACAAGGTAAATACAAATTATGGTCCTGGAACAATAATTGAAAAAACCGACACTAATTTAGTGGTTGATTTTAATTCTAAACTTGCTGGAAAAACATTAATATTTGATATTGAATTAATTTCAATTAATTAAGTGGTGATTAGATGGAAAATGAACAAGTAAAAGCAGGAAACCATGTATCAGTTAATTATGTGGGTCGATTAAAAGACGGAACTATTTTTGATTCAAGTGAAGGAAGAGACCCTTTAGAATTTGATGTTGGCGCAGGACAAATGATTAAAGGATTTGATGATGGTGTAGTTGGAATGAAAGTCGGAGAAAAAAAGACAATAGAAATAACCCCTGATAAAGCCTATGGAGTTTATGATCCTGCAAAAGTAAGAGCTTTTGATTCAAAATCTTTTGCTGAATTCGCAAAATTGCAAGTAGGGACAACAGTTTATGCAGGAAACGGATTAAGCGGCAGAGTAACTGAAAAAACTGATACAAACGCTGTAATTGATTTTAATCATGAGCTTGCAGGAAAAACATTAATATTTGACATAACTTTAGTTTCAATTAGTTAATTTGGAACTACAAAAAGGTGTTTATTTGGTTAAATCCTTGGTTATTTGTTATTCCACTTCTGAAAAAGGAAAACTAACTAATGAGGATAAAGTAGTTTTAGAACTTGAAAAACTTTTTATTGAGAAAAAAATCCCTGTTAAAAAAGTTTTTTTGCAGCCAACCAAAAGAATTGATTTAATTAAGCAATTCAAACACGAAAAAGAACTTGAATTTGATTTAGAAACTCTGCAAGTTATTAAACAAATAAAAGAGTTTGACTATGTGGTAATTGGTTCGCCCTTAGTTGGTTCATTTACTTCAGCCCCTTTAGTTAATTTGTTTATTAGAGGTATTCCAAAGATGGATTCTGCAAAAGCCCCTGTATTTGCGTTATTTGTTACTGGAATTATCCCTGGTTTTGGGATAAAAAAAATGCAGAGTCTTCTTTCAATGAAAGGAATTAAACCTAAAGAAAGTGTTGCCTTAACCAGTATGTTTGAATTTGATGCTAAAAAAATGGCGGAAGTAAAAGAATTCTTTGAAAGAATAATAACTGATTAAAAACAAAATTTACAAATTTGTGCAAGCACAATCATCTTAATTGAGCAAGTACAATAATCGCAAATTATCTAAGTTGTGCAAGCTCAATTACTTCAATTGAGCAAGCAAATCGTCTTCCATTTCATCAGTTGGACTTTTTAGGTCCCTGTCTTGAGTAGATTTGATTTGTCTCTTTATCTCTCTTGCTCCCGCTTTGAGTTCTTCTTTTAGTTTAGCGATTTCTTCACTTTCCAAAATAGATTTAATTTGAGATTCAATTGAAATGGTTTCTTTTTTAATATCGCCAGATATTTTCTTAAATGATTCTTCATCAACTTTTCTCTTCAAATAACTCTGTTCAGCAATTTTTAATTCATGAATTTTTTTATGTTTTTGTTCAAGCAATCCTAAGAGTACTTTCTTTTTATCTGAACCAACCATCTGAGCTATTTTTAGTTCTTCCTTAGTTAAATCCACTTTTTTTAATGAATCAATTTCTGCATCAACTTTAATTAATTCTGCATTTTTTTCTTTGGACAATGAATCAAAAGTTACCTTATCTAGTCTGTGCTGTAAAAATTGCTTTTCAGCTTCCTTTAATTCAAAAACAATTTTTTTTCTTTTCTCTTGCAGCACATCTACTTGGGTTTTTTTGTTAACCAATAAAAAAATAATTACTAAACCAACTATAATTAGTGCAATAGGGACAAGTAATAGATTTAGCCCATAAGTGTCAATGAGTTCTTGAGGAATAAAAGGAATAGCACAAATAACAATTACTACCAGAATAACTATTGCTATTGAACTTATTTTTTTATCCATACAATAACAACATAAACCTCAAATAAAAACCTTGCTAATATGCTTTTTAGCGGGTTAAATTGGCTTTTTGATTGATTCCAATACTTTTAAAAACGTCCTTGCTCCCAAAATAATTGTTAGTAGTTTCAATAGAGACTATTAGGAAAATGTAAAGTCAAGGGCCCGTAGCCCAGTGGATAGGGCGACTGCCTTCTAAGCAGTAGGTCGGGGGTTCGATTCCCCCCGGGCCCGTTTATTTTATTTTTGTTTTAGGTCTCCGAGCTCGCTTATTATTAATTTTAGTTTAATTAATTTTAGAATTTAGAATTTTTTAATTACTTTTTCTTATTTTTTTTAGGAAGCATATTATTTTTTTCTAAATACTTTTGTTCTTCTTCAAGGAAAGCAAGTTCATCAATTAGAGCTCTTCTCATTACTGCAGTAGAAGGCTTTTTTTCAGTCCATATTTCTAGACTCTCAGCACCCTGATAAACAAGCATTGCAAGTCCGTCAATGGTTTTACAACCAGCTTTTTTTGCTTCTTTAAGAAAAATAGTTTGAATTGGATTATAGACCAAATCCATTACAATTATAGGTTTAGAGTAATCACTTGTTTTTACTAATGTTGAAGTTTCTTCTTTACCCTTCATCCCAATACTTGTACAATTAATTAAAACATCACAATCCTTTAGGGATTCTTTAATCTGATCTAGTGTCCCAGATTTAGCGATTTTGTTAGTTTTAGTTTTTATTTCAGCACAAAGTTGCGTTGCTTTATCCAAAGTTCTATTTAGTATTGTAATATTTGCTTTTTTCTTTGTTAAAGCAAAAGCAATTGCTCTTGCAGCTCCGCCCGCTCCAAGCAAAACCACTTTCTTTTCATACAAATTAATATTATTTTCTTCAATTGCTTTCATACACCCGTTTCCATCTGTGCTGTGGCCGATTATTTTTCCTGCTTCAAAATAAATAGTATTAACTGAACCAACAAATTCTGCTTCGCTAGTAACCATATCCATTAATTTGTATACTGAAACTTTGTGAGGAATAGTTACATTAGCTCCAAATATTTCTCTGCTTCTAATTCTTTTTACAAAATCAATTAACTTCGATGGTTTAACCTCTAATTTGTCATAAAAAAATTTGTTCTCAAGCCTTAAATCATACAACGCAGCGTTTTGCATAGCTGGACTCAGCGAATGCTCTACGGGATAGCCAATTACCACAATTTTGTTCATATTATCAGATAAATTGAATATCAAAACGGTTTTTAATAACTAGTAGGATTAAAATTTATTTAATGAATGCTAAAGAAACCAAAAAAGTGGCTATTATTGGTTCGGGTCCAGCAGGAATGGTTTGTGCAAACCAACTAGCTAATGCCGGAATTAAGGTAACTATTTTTGAAGAACTAAAGGAATTTGGGGGGATGCTTGCTTATGGAATTCCTGAATTTAGAATTCCTTTACAAATAGTAAGAGAAAAAACATTAGAAGCAGAAGAGAAAGGAATTGTTTTTCATCACAAAAAAGTTGACTCTATAAATAAACTTTTAAAAGAAAATAAAGGGGAATTTGATTTCGTTGTGTTAGCAATTGGTTCTGGAGTGGGTGCAAAATTAGGTTTTAGAGGGGAAGATCATGCAAATGTACTTGATGCTCTTCATTTTTTATTACACGCAAAAATTGAAAATAAAAATCTTGTTGAAAAAGGAGAAAAAGTTGCAGTTATTGGGGGAGGAAATTCGGCTATTGATGCTGCAAGAGTAGCAGTAAGACAGGGAGGAGAAGTAACTATACTTTATCGAAGAACTGAAGCTGAAATGCCTGCATCTAAATTAGAAATTGAACTAGCAAAAAAAGAAGGAGTAAAATTTGAATTCCTACACGCTCCAAAAGAACTCATTTGTTCAGTCAATAATAAAACTCATAATTTAATTTGTCACGAAATGATTCTATCTGAAGAAGATTCTTCAGGAAGAAAAAAACCAATTGAATCTGGAAAACATCACGGACATGAATTCAATAAAATAATTCTAGCAGTGGGACAAACACAAGATTATTTTTGGCTTGAGAAAGAAGGAATCAAAACTGATGGAAAAATAATTCTTGTTGATGAAAAAAACAAAACCACTTTGAACAAGGTTTATGCTTGCGGGGATTGTGTAACTGGCCCAAAAACAATTGCGACAGCAACTATATCAGGAATCAAAACTGCAAAAGCAATTTTGGAACTAAGTTAACTAAAAAATAAATTTCTTTTACGAGTTTCGTACTAATTAGTGTGTTTTTTAATGATTTTGTTTTTGTTTTAATGTATGTCGCAAGTAGTAGTACTAAAAATTGGAGGAGGGATTCTTCGAAACAAGGATTCTTTTGACAGAGTAGTTGACATTGTTAATAATAAAAATAAATTAGGAGACAGACAAATAATTGTTATCTCCGCTCTTTATGGAGTAACTGATTTTTTAATTGAAAGCATGAATAAATGCAGAGAAGATCATGCGCACGTTGAACAAATAATTTCTTCTCTAAAAAATATGCATTATGAATATTTAAGTTATGTTTCTGATGTGAAAATAAAACAAAATGCAGAATTTTTAATTGAAGAAAAACTTTCGTTGCTTGAAAAATTCCTTTACGGAATAGCTTACTTAAAAGAAATTAGCCCAAGAAGCAGAGATTTGGTTCAATCATTTGGAGAAAGACTAAGTCCTGTAGTACTTGAAGCATTTATTTTGGACAAAAAAATACCATCTGAGTTTGTTGATGCAAAAGAAGCAGGAATAATTTGCAAAGGAAATTATGAAAATGCTTCAGTAGAAATGGAAAAAACAAAACAAAATCTAAATTCAAAAGTATTACCTTTGTTATTAAAAAAAGTAGTTCTACTACCAGGATATTATGGGGTAGATGAAGCAGGGGATGTTAAAACATTTGGAAGAGGAGGAACAGATTATAGTGCTGGGTTTATTTCAAATATTTTTGACGCAAAATTAGAAATTTGGAAAGATGTTTCAGGATTCATGTCAGCAGATCCAAAAGTAGTCCCAACAGCAAAGCAAATTCCTTTTTTAAGTTACGAAGAAGCAGAAGAACTGGGTTATTTAGGTGCAAAAATACTTCACCCAAAAACAGTGGCTCCTCTTAGAGAAAAAGGACTTTCTGCGGAAGTAAAAAATGTTTTTGCTCCTGAAGTAAAAGGAACAATTATTGGTCCAACAAAACACAAAGCAAATGAAGTAGTAAAATCAATTGCTGCTACAAAGGATATTGCAATTGTTACTGTAAAAAGCAGTTCAATGGTAAACAACCCAGGGTTTGCTTCAGAAATATTTTCAATTTTATCAAACAAAGAAATAGCAGTTGATTTGATTGCTACAAGCGAAACTTCCATTTCTTTCAGTATAGAAGCAAAGAATTTTGACTATGCATTAAAGAGCTTAGAGTCATTGAAAGAAATTTGTGAATGCACTATTTTTGGAACAAAAGACCTTTCAATAATAGGGGTAATTGGGGAAGGAATAAAAGGAAGCCCTGGGATTGCAGGAAGATTATTTATGGCTCTTGGAAAAAGTAATGTTAATATTGAAGTAATTACTCAAGGAGCATCAGAAATTAATATCACTGTCGTTGTGAAGAAAAGCGATTTAGATAAAGCGATTAAAGCAATTCACGCAGAGTTCATTGCATAAAGTTTGGGGGATTTATTGTGGATAATAAAAATATAACAAAACTAAGAGTAGGAGTGCTAGGCGGAACAGGGATTGTGGGCCAGCACTATATTAGATTACTCGAAAATCACCCTTGGTTTAACGTAACCTACATTGCAGCCTCTCCAAATTCAGCAGGAAAAAAATATGTTGATGCTGTTAAAGGAAGATGGCACATGAATACTTCAATTCCAAAAGACGTTGCAGGACTTTTAGTGGAAGATGCGAATATTGTTTCAAAAGCAATTGGTAAATGTGACTTTGTTTTCTCAGCACTAGAACTAGATAAAGCAGCAACTGCTGCACTTGAAGAAGAATATGCAAAAAATGATATCCCTGTTGTTTCAAACTGCTCTGCGCATAGATTCACTGCGGATGTACCAATGATTATTCCTGAAATAAATCACGCACATTTGGATTTAATTAATATTCAAAAAAAGAAAAGGAATTGGAAAAAAGGATTCATTGTAGTGAAAACTAATTGTACTACTCAGAGTTATATCTCTCCGATTTATGCAATAGAAAAAGCGGGTTACAAAATTAAAAAAATGTTCTTAACAACCATGCAAGCAACTTCAGGGGCAGGTTATCCCGGAGTTTCTTCAATGGATATGATTGATAATCTTGTTCCATTTATTAGTGGAGAAGAAGAAAAATGCCAAACAGAACCTTCAAAGATATTTGGAAAAATTACTGAAAACAAATTAGTTCTTGATAACTCAATAAAAATTTCAGCTCACTGCAACAGAGTGCCCGTAATTGACGGTCACACTGTTTGTGTAAGCATAGAATTTGAGGACAAATCAAAGAAACCATCTAAAGAAGAAATCATAAAAATTTGGAGAGAATTCTCTTCAGTTCCGCAAGAACTAAAACTACCTCAAGCACCAATACACCCAATTTATTATGCTGATGACGAAAATCGTCCACAACCAAGAAAAGACAGAGACAAGGACAAATCAATGGCAATAACAGTTGGAAGACTAAGAGATTGCGAATTATTTGACTACAAATTTGTTTCACTTGGCCACAACACTGTCCGAGGAGCTGCTGGCGGCGGAATACTAAACGCTGAATTACTAAAAGCAAAGGGCTTCTTGTAAGCCCTTTACAGGCAAAGGGTTTTTTATAAATCTTTTATTTTGCTTTTATAAAAGTCCCAATTGCTTTTCCTTTTGAAAATTTATTGAATGATTCAGACCCTGTAACAAAAACATTAATTCCAAATTTTTGAGCCTCAAAAATTGATTTTAGTTTTGAATCAATTCCTCCCCGTCCATCAGAAGAATTTTTTTCCATTTGCATTAATTCTTCTTTATTTTTTAATTCTATTATTATTTCCCCATCTTTTCCAATTAAACCATTTTTAGTAGTAAGCATTACAAGTAATTTAGCATCTAATTGATTTGCTAATAGTACTGAAAGAGAATCATTATCACTAAATGCTCCATTTTTTCTTAACTCTTCAGTTGCAACAACATCATTCTCATTTACTATTGGAACAATTTTTTGTTCAAACAAAAAATCAAAAGTATTTTTTATGTTTATTACACAATCAGAATCAGTAAAGTCTCTTTGAGAAAGCAAAACTTGCCCACACTCAATACCAAGTGCTTCAAATCTTTTTTTGTATTCATCCATTAAATAAATTTGACCAATTGCAGCAAGTCCTTGTTGAGGTTTAATATTAGTGGTTTCTTCTTGAAATTTAATTTTTCTTTTACCCATCCCAATAGCCCCACTAGTTACTATTACCACTCTTTTTTTGGAATCCATTAAAAGAGAAGTTTCATAGACTAATTCCGTTAGAAATTTTTTGTTTAATTGAGTTGAATCCATTAAAACGTTGGTTCCAACTTTTATTAGAATAATATTTGAGTTACTAATTGCGTTAGAAATAGAACTATTTTGAAGGAATATACTCACTTTTTTCAGTCATAATAGATATACTAATTTGGCTTTATTAAGGATTCTTGAACAGTTAATGTAACAATTTGTACATAAACTAGTTTGTTTCAAGCACTCTAATCGAGTGCAAGCACTCTATTTGAGTGCAAGTGGATTAAAATTAGTTTTCTTATCAAAATAATCCAACCCTTCTTTTCTTTTTAGTAACTTAATTATCTTGTAAGTAATTGGGGTGAATAGTACTTCTATCCCTACTTTGAATAAGTAATTAGAAACAATTACTGCAACTAATAGTTCTATTGGAAGAATTCCAAAGAAAGCAATTGTGCAAAACAAAATTGTATCAATTCCTTCTCCTATTATTGTAGAACCAATTGTTCTACTCCACAAGTATTTTCCTTTAGTAATTAATTTCATTTTTGCTAGAATAAAAGAATTTGAAAAAGAACCTGCAAGGTAAGCAATTAAACTTGCTAAAACAATTCTAGGAGTAATTCCTAAAATCAATTCAAACGCGGTTTGGTTTTCCCAGCCTACTGCAGGAGGAAGGAATTGCACTATCGCAAAAACAACGCTCATTAAAATTGCACAAAAGAAACCAATCCAAATAACTTTCCTTGCTTTAGAATAACCATAAACTTCAGTTAATACATCTCCAAAAATATAAGCAATTGGAAAAAGAAGAGTTCCTCCATCAAAAGTAAAAGGGCCTAGTAAAAGAATCTTTGAAGAAGCAATATTTGAAATAAGAAGAGTGGCTACGAAAAGCGCCAAAATATATTCAAAATAACTAGTTGAATTTGAATTAAGACCCAAATTTACTTTGCTAAGCTTCTTTTGATCCATAAAATAATCAATAATGCTTGTTTTTTTAAAGGAATACAAGCATAATATTAGTAGAGCGATTTGGTCAAACAGCCAGGATTATTATTAAAAGAAGGGATTTGTTTTGAAGAAACTTGGATTAGTTTTAATGTACTACTATAAACCCTATGGAGGACCTTTTTTTTCAGTAAAAGATACTTCTAAAGAAACTCTTGAAGTGAGAGTTTTTGCTAAAGAAGGGAACCCTTCTAGACGATTTATTACTAATCCTGAAATTAGAGAGGCTTTAAGAAAAACTAATTTTTCTCAAAAAGAAGAATTTGGTCACATAAAATTTACTTACCACAAAAATACTAAAACTCTTGAGTACACTTTATTTTTTCCTTTGCCAGTTATTCCAAAAACTACTGCAAAAGACAGAAGTGCTCCAGTTAAAGCATTTGCGAAAAAAGGAATAGCTTCTTTTATAGAAACCCGTGCACTAAAATATGCACTAACTAAATTTCCAGAAGCTACTAAAATTTCAGTTCATTTAGCAAAAGCCTCTATGCGAAGAAGAATACGTTTACTTGGATTTCACCATGCTAAAAAAACAGAATTAGAAGAATTCAAATCAAAGCTTCGCGAACGAACCGCAGCAAATATTCTAAAAGCAAGAGCAAAGAAAAAGATTCTTTCAAAGTTAAAAAATTTAAGACCAAGGTTTTGAAACAAAGGGGATTATTTTGAAAAAACTGGGATTAGTTATAGAATATATTCACAAACCTTATTCAGGAAATAATTATGAACAATTAGATGATTACACAATTGCTGAGCGGGGAAATGCTGATTTTAGACAACACAATGCTAACCCTTGGTCAGGAAATGATTTTACAAAAGAAACTCTTGATGTAAAAATTTCTGTTGGAGAAGGAAGCCCTTCAGCAAATTTTATTACTTCTCCCGCAATTAGAGAAGCTCTAGCAAAAGCTGCTTATACAAAAGGAAGAAGCTTTGGGCATTTGATGTTTACTTATCACCCGCTGAAAAATTTACTTGAGTATACTCACTTTTTTCCAGTTCCAATAGATTTATACCACCCAAATTTGGGCCCGAAATTAGAATTTGAAGGAAAAGGGATTGCCTCGATTATTGAGACACGCGCACTAAAATTTGCTTTAAAAAAATTCCCTAAAACTCTAAAAGTTGTAATGAAGTTACCTTCAAGCTTTATGCAAGCAAGACTAAAAAAACTTGGATTTAATGCTGAACGCGAAATAGAACTTGCTAAGTTTAAAGCTAAACTGAGAAGCAAAGTTGCTTTAGATCTAAAAAGAGCAAGAGCAAAAAGAGTAATTACAAGAGGGCGAATAAAATAAAGATTAGATAATTCTTAGCTTAAACTAAGAATTAGTATAACTTTTCAAATATTTTTTTGAATTACTCTGTTTTTTAAATAGTTTTAGTTTCTTTTATTGTAGTTGATTAAATGGATTTTAAGGACAAAATAGTGGATTTATTAGTAGCTCAAACAGCTTTACCTAAAGAGCAAATAATCTCTCTTTTAACAATTCCTCCAATTGGACTAGGCGATTATGCTTTCCCATGCTTTATAGTTGCAAAGAACTTAAAGAAGAACCCAATTGAGGTTTCTGTTGAACTTGCGAGCAAAATAAGCGCCCCTTTTATTGAAAAAGTTGAATCAAAAGGGCCTTACCTTAACATTTTCCTAGCAAAAAGTGCTCTCTCAGAGAGTGTACTTGAAGGAATATTTGTGGGAAGTGCATTTGAAGTAAAACTTGGTTCTGGAAAAGTAATGGTGGAATACTCAAGCCCAAATACAAACAAACCCCTTCATGTAGGACACTTGCGAAATAATATTTTAGGATCAGCAATTGCAAACCTTTTGAAAACCACTGGGCACAACGTAATCAAAACAAATTTGATTAACGATAGAGGGGTACACATTTGCAAGAGCATGCTCGCTTACAAATTATATGGAGATAATAAAGACCCTGCAAAAGAAGGAATCAAATCTGACCACTTCGTTGGGGACATGTATGTAAAGTTTAGTGAAGAAGCAAAAAAAGATTTAACTCTAGAAGATAAAGCTCAAGAAATGCTAGTGCTTTGGGAAAAAGGGGACAGGGAAACAATAGAGCTTTGGAAAAAAATGAATAAGTGGGCAATTGATGGAATGAAACAAACTTACACTGATTTTGGAACAACTTTTGATGATTGGTTCCTTGAAAGTGAATTATTTAAGAAAGGGGATGGAAAAAAAATAATTCAAGAAGGAATGGACAAAGGAATTTTTAAAAAAGAAGATAATGGTGCAATAGTAGCAGTACTAGAACCAGAACTTCCTAATAAAGTTCTTCTTCGCGGAGATGGTACCTCTCTTTATGCAACAAATGATTTAGCTTTAACTCAATACAAATTTGATGAATTCAAATTAGACAAAAGTATTTGGGTAGTAGCTAACGAACAAGACCTTTACTTCAAGCAATTATTTTCTATTTTTAATAAACTAGAAAGAAAATGGGCAAAAAATTGTTTTCACTTAAGTTACGGATATGTTTCTCTTCCAAGTGGAAAAATGAAGTCAAGAGAAGGAACAGTAGTGGATGCTGATGAATTACTAACTGAAGTAAAAGAACTTGCATTCAATGAAATAAAATCACGTTACCCAGAGTTAAGTGAAGAGAAGCAACAAAAAAGAGCTCACGCAATTGCTCTTGCTGGAATAAAATTCTTGCTTTTGAAAAACGACGCAAAAAAAGATATGGTTTTTGATAAACAACAAGCTCTTGCGTTTGATGGAGAAACAGGCCCTTATATCCAATACTCTTTTGCTCGTGCAAAAAGCATTCTAAGAAAAGCAGAAAGTGAAAAAATTGATTTAAATAAATTAAACAAAGCAAATTTTTCTCTGCTTTCGCACGAAAAAGAAAAAGCACTTATAGTAGAACTTGAAAAATATTCTGACACAATAAAACGTTCTTGGGACGAATTATCATTACACCCCCTTTGCCACTTATTGTTATCAATTGCTGAAAAATTTAATACCTTTTACCACGAAGTGCCCGTACTAAAAGCAACGAACAAAGAAGAAGTACTCGCACGATTAGCTTTGGTAGAAGCAACTACAAAAGTACTAGAACAAGGACTAACTTTACTTGATATTGAAGCAATCAATGAAATGTAAATTGCAATTGAAAAAAATTATCAATTATCTTCTTAGTCCGCTTATCATTGAACTCATGAAAGCATTTTTTCTTTGCCTTGCAAAGAATCCTTGTACTGAGTTTTGTCTTTTTCTTATATTTTGATTTCTTTGAACACTAAAAGAAGTACTAAACATTCCATCGAATAATCCTGGTTTTCGGGGTTGAACCATTGGCACAGGTGCAAAACTTCTTCTTGCCTGTAAAGGGAATCCCTTTGCTTGTAAAGGGAATCCCTTTGCTTGTAAAGGGAATCCCTTTGCTTGTAAAGGTATTCTATTTAGTTGAACTTGACTAGGTTGGATTCGAATAGACCTGGGTCTAAAAGAAGAATTAGTTCTGAATCTATTTTGAGGAGAATACATTTGAGTTCTTCTAGTAGGGTTATAATACATAGGAGTTCTTTTTCTAGGAAGAAATAATCCAAATAAACTACTTACAATACCCATAATACCATAAGTATTATGTTTGAAGTTGTTATTATTTTTACTCTTTGCAGGAAACAACAACTTATTCTAAAATAGCTTTTATTCTTCTTACGCCGGCGGCAACGGCTTCTTCTTTTAAGATTTTAAAGTGTCCTAGTATTGGAGTATTCTCTACGTGAGGTCCGCCACAAATTTCTTTAGAATAAACTTTTCCATTTTTATCTTTAACAGTATAAACTTTTACTTGAGCCCCATACTTAGAATCAAATACTCCTTGCGCACCAGCTTTCTTTGCTTCTTCAACCGAAAGCATTTCCATCTCAACTATTGAATTAGATTTAATTGCAGTATTTACCCACTCTTCAATTTCTTTTAGTTCTTGTTCAGTTAGTTTTCTATCAGAATTAAAATCAAATCTTAGTCTTTCAGCAGTAATATTAGAACCCTTTTGGTGAACATCATTTCGCTTTAGAACCACTCTTAGTGCTTGGTTTAGTAAGTGAGTAGCTGTGTGGAGTTTAGTAGTTGCCTCACTAGCATCAGCTAATCCCCCTTTGAATTTTTGTTCAGCTCCTTTTCTTGAAAGCTCTTGGTGCTCTTTTAATAATTTTTCAAATCCCTCTATATCAACACTAAATCCTTTTTCTTTGCACATCTCAACAGTCATTTCTAAAGGAAAACCATAACTCTGGAACAAATCAAAAGCTCCTTTAGCGTTGAGTTGTTTAACAGGAGCTTTGTCCAAGAAAGTGAGTTTCTTTTCAAGTACTTTGGTTCCGTTCTCAAGTGCAGCAGAAAACTTTTCTTCTTCTTTTTCAAGTTCACTATAAACAAATTCTTTATTTTTTTCTATTTCACTATAAACCGAACCCATTACACTAACTACTACTATTGCAACTTCTTTACAAAAACTTCCTTCAATTCCAATTAATCTAGCATGTCTAATGCTTCTTCGAATAAATCTTCTAAGAATATATCCTTGATCAACATTACTAGGCGCAATTGCTTTGTCATCCCCAAGAATCATTACACTTGCTCTTAAGTGATCAGTAATAATTCTAGCACTCTTTAGTTCTTCTTTTGAAATTGTCGAATACTCTTTTTTAGCAAGAGAACACACTTTTTCTATAATTGGTTTAACTGTATCCACTTCGTAAGCATTATCAAATCCATTCAGAACCGCAACTGTTCTTTCAAGACCCATTCCCGTATCAATATTTTTTTGCTTTCCTTCTTCATATTTCCCTTCTTTAGTTTTGTTGTATTGCATTAATACATCGTTCCAAATCTCACAAAACTTTCCAGATTTGTTTAGTTTAACAAAATCCTCAGTGTTTTTTTCACTAATTTTTTCTACATGAAAAAACATTTCAGTATCCGGTCCACAAGGTCCAGTTAATCCAGCCGGCCCCCACCAATTATCTTCTTTTGGTAAAAAATGAATTCTCTCTTTTTTCATTCCAAGTTTTTCCCAACTAGTCGCTGCTTCAACATCTTTTGGACAATCCTTATCCCCAACAAAACAAGTAACACTCAAATTCTCAATTGGAATCCCTAAATATTTTTTACTAGTTAAAAATTCAAAACTCATTTCAATTGCTTCTTTTTTGAAGTAATCTCCTAAAGACCAGTTTCCCAGCATCTCAAAGAAACTCAAGTGCCAAGCGTCTCCAACATCATCAATATCCCCAGTTCGAATACACTTTTGTACATTACAAAGCCTATTTCCTAAAGGATGTTTTCCCCCAAGTAAATAAGGAACAAGTGGATGCATTCCTGCAGTTGTAAACAAAACAGTTGGATCGTTTTCAGGAATAAGAGAAGCACTCTCTATTACTGCGTGCCCTTTTGATTTAAAAAAATCAAGGTACTTTCTTCGTAAATCAACACTAGAAATCATTGCATCACTACTAAGGAAAATAGTTGGGAAATCATTTAAAATAGCACTATGGAGGAGAAATTAGAATTTGCTTTAGTTAGTTGCAAACATTCATACTAACACTAGATAGACCATAAAGATTAGCTGTTTTTGTAGTCCCATCATTTATTACTTTGTCATTTAAATAAACTTTTTCATTAGTTCCATCAGAAGTAACTACTATTTTAAGTCCTTTTGATGAACTAATCATCTCAAATGGATCATAAGGATAAGTTAGTCCAATTAACCAACTTGAAGTCAACCCGCTTAAGGAATAATCTTTAATGTTTTTTTGAACAAGTTGATCATTAAAATAATAATCGTAGACATATTTTTTATTATTATTTTCATCAATTCTTTTCACAAAATAATAATAACTTTTACCATCATACCAATCTAGAATTTTGTAACTAAGATCATTTTCTTTTCCATAAACACTGGCTTTCCCAATATTTTTTCCTTTGTAAATAAATTCGTTATTTGCATTGAAATAAGAGTAAGTTCCATCAGAATAGAGTGTTGGTGAAACTATTTCGTTATCAGGATTCCCTAAATAAGTATTATTATAAAAAACTGAAGAACCCACAGGCATACCAAAAGTGTAAATATAATTTCCATTTAAAAATTGCAAACTAGATCCACCATCTAATCCGCCATGTCTACCAACTAAAGTATTTTCTTGTTTTTTCCCATTAACAAACAAATAACTCTCCCAATAACCTTCCCGATTAGCATAATTATCTACATCAAGAGTTAATAAATCAAAATCAGGATATGCTTGGTCAGAAGAATCATCCAAAAGTTTTTCATCAAGATACAATGTCCTAAGTTTAGTACTAGAGTTGTAAAGAGTGTAAAAAATATGTTTGTCATTCATTGCCCAATGTTTAATTTCCCCACCTAAATCTTTTCCATTAAAAATTAAGTGCTTTCGATCATCAATAAAAGCAAAATTAGTCCCCGCGGTTTCAAAAGCAGAATATTTTATCCCAGAATATTGCCCATAACCAAAAGTAGGCAAAGCATACTCTATTTTTTTATCATCAAAATATAGAACATATTGCTCTTTCTTATCAGAAGATAATCCATAAAATAAATAGTGCCCCCCTGTTAATAATTTAAATCCAAAAAAGTCACTGTATCCAGAATAATGAGGATAGACATCTGCAAGGTAAGCTTCAGAGTTAAAATCACCTTTATACTCAGTCAAAATGGATTTATTTTTGTATAAGGCTAATTTATTTTCATTAGTTATTTTCAAATAATAAAAGTTTCCTAGTTCATCAAACCCCTGGCTTATAAAATCAGAAAAAACTCCTTGGCTAGTAGCATAATATTGTTTTCCATTAATTTCTTTTGTCAAATAAAATATCCCACCTACAAGATGATAATCCCAATTACCAATTTTTCTTCCATTTACTAAATCTCCCGCTTCTTTATCCTGTAAAACATAATTAACCCCGTATGGAGAACAACTAAAATCAAAACTACCTTTCAATATTTCATCATCAAGTAAAAGTTTGTCAATTTCATTCAAACAAGCATCTTTGCTCGAAGCTTTTGCACTATTACAAAGTTCTTTGTTTTTAGTGAGTACTGCAACTGAATAATAACAATTTGCTTTATATTCGCCAGCTTCATCACAAATAGAAGTGTCTCGTTTTAATCTCCCTTCATAATATTTGCACATTGGCAGAATTTTTTCATTCGGAAAATCTTTACAATCAAGGTAATTCAAATCACCTAAACGCGAATCATAACAATCTTCTTTTGCACCCAAAGTAGATTTTTTTTCACACAACTCAATTATTGATTTTAATTCATTTGAAGAAGAAGCAATTAACTCAGGAGTAACTTTATTTGAATCATTAGAAGAACCAGAACCTGAGGAAGAAGTACACCCTAATAGCAAAATTGTTGCAGTAAAGCAAATTACTAAAAATAGAATTGTTTTATTCATCTACTTTTAGTAGAGTAAAAGAAGTATAAAAAGATTAGGGTAAAGAAATTTTTGAAAAAATTAAAAAAAAGATTGAAGAACAAGCTCATTTGAGCTTGCTCTTACTTATAATGAAATTTAACTTTACTTACTTCTTTTTTTTTACAACTAAATAAATTGCTCCAGCGATTACAATTACTACTACTAATACAATTAACATAGTGTAGTCCATTGGTGCTGCGGGAGTTGTCCCAGTATCGGTTCCAGTTGTTACTGGAGGAGTTACAGGCGGAGTTACTGGTGGTTTAGTTGGAGGAGTTACTACAGGCGCAGTTATTTCTGTGAACTTTGCCACTGGCGCACCCATTCCACTAAAATCACTTAAAGCAACTTGTTTGCCTACCGAGTAAGCTACTGTAGCACTTTGTCCTGCTGATACATTAGGTACAATGAATTCTATTACTGGATCAGCATTAACTACTCTGAATTCGTATGCAGAAGTAATTTGTGAAGCATCCAGAGCAACGCTCTTTGGAACAGTTTCAACAACTTTTACATCCTTCATATCTTTTCCAGAAGTATTCTTTACACTAACACTGAAAATTGATTTGTAACTTGTAACAATACCAGTTACAATTTTCTCTACTACAAGAGTTCTTTCAACAACAACACTACCAGAAGCAGCATCAGTTGAATAATCTGCTATTTCAGCAGCAGTCAAACCGCTTCCTTCCAACATAGAAGCAACTTCGCTTGCTGTTGGAGAATAAGTATCTGAAGAAGTACTTTCAGTTGTAGTAACTGAAGTAGTTGTTCCTGTGGAAGTTGTCCCTCCAGTAGAATTTCCAGTTCCAGTTCCTCCACTCAAAGTAGTTGCAACAATAGTTGCATTTGTATCATTTCCTACTGAGTCTCTGCACTGCACATAATAAGTATATACAGTTGATGAGAACACTACAGGAACTACCCATTCGTGCCTAATTCCAATAGTAGTAGCTGCAGCACTATTGCTTGCATAACTCACATTAGTACTTTCACTATATTTACAATAAGTTGATTCATTTGTATTCACTCTTAAATAAACTCTTGATGAAGAAGTACTGCTCGCATCAGTAATTACTGGAGCATTACCATCACTCTCATATTTACTAAAGTGAAGAACATTGAAATCAAGTCTTCCTAAATTTGTGTCCGCTGCGTAATCATAATTCACATCAAGACACATTGAAGTACCACAATTTGCATCATCCACTAAAATACCAGGGATAGTTGCAAAAGGTAAATTGTATATTGTTACTTTTGCTGATTTATTTATATCACTAAATGCTACTGAATTCAAATCAATTCTTACATTTCCAGTAGTTGCATTCTGATCCATTGACAACGCAGAAGACAAAGCCATTAACTTAACAGCTTGTTCGTATGTTGACAAATTAATATCTTGATTGTAATAAGCTATTTGACCAAGACTAGTTTTGAAGACTAATGTATTAATATCTGCAAAGTTATTCACATCTTGGAAATTAGTTGAACCAGCTGTTAACCCTGTAGGAATATTTAAATCATACAAAATTATTGGAGTGTTAATTACTCCAGTTAACAAACTTGTATTTCCTGCATAATCTCTTAACCTAAGTTCAAGACTATTGAAAGTACTAAAATCATACTCCCAATTATGGCCTAAATTTACATCCCAATTTCCATCCGCTTTTTGAACCATTGGAGTCCATCCGGGGAAAGCAGTTGCGTTAATATCTTGTAAATTAACATCCATATATCTTACCCCTGTACCAGTTTCGGTAGCAGTTAACTTTAAGGTAACATTTTGATCCAAACCATAAAATGAATCCGTATTCATAGTTATTGCTGAAACCAAAACAGGAGCAGTAGAATCAACCACAATTGCTTTAGTTGTAGCCATTGGACTTTGAATACCAAAATCCGTCATTGCATTCCCTGCAGCATCAACTAATCCTCCAACTGAAGATAAAGCTGAAGAGTTCAAATCAGTAGAAGTATCACTAGCACCAACCGTATAAGTTGAAGAGGCTATTGTTGAACCAACTACTGAAATTGAGATTGCGTCTCCTGTACTAAGAGTAACATCAAAAGTCCCAGTAACAGCTTCTGAGAAAGTTACATTAACATCTATAACACTTCCAAGTCCATAATTTCCATCAGTTGAATCGGAAGTAACTTGAATTACTCGTGGCCTAGTTGCATCAATTGCCGGAGATTCACCAGCAGCTGGAGAAGTAGTATATTCTAAACTATTTCCATCACCATTCACTAAAATAACGCTAAGAGCAATTTGCTCACTATCAAGCACATTTGTATCCCCTTCAGCAATAGTGTAAGTTGCCTTGTAATTATTGTCACTATAATCTGTAAGAGTAGTTGTCTTCCCATTAATTGTCATATATCCTAGTGGCGCAGTATAACCAACCCCATCAGAAATAATATTCATATCTAAAGTATCACCAATTTTTAGTGTACCACTTGTTGTTAGAAAATTTACTCCAGTTATAACTGGCACAGCAGCAAACGCTCCAGCTGTTAAAAAACAAATTAAGATTAGTGTTAGTATTAAACTCCTTAGATTTAACCCCATTTATGTCGCCCCCAAAGTACGAAACTGGAGGACTTATGCACCAAAAGTGTTAAAAACTAATATAGAAAAAAGAAAATTGGTTTTTGAATAAAAAAAATTTAAGTTTTTTTATTCTTTTCATAAAAATTTGGAGTAATTATTTCAAAAAAAGTATTCTTGATACTGCGTTAGCAGTATCAAAGTACTTTCGCGAACCTTAGTTAAGGTTCTGGCAGTGAGTGGTAAGCCACTTTTTGTTTTCCCCTTGAGTCAGGAAAGCCTGACAGGGTTGGCATTAACCTAAGCCTCCTTTCGGAGTTGCACCCCTCCCGCCGTTGCATTCCTCTTGCGAGGATATCGTTTCTGTTCAGGAGCCCTACCTTTCGGTAAGTTTTAGGCATAATCTTGCGACCATGCTTTCAGGGTTATACTCTTTCGAGTATAGGTGAGCGGACTTTCCTCAGTAACTCCAAAGGAGCACCGTTAGCCAATCCCTCACTACCATAGATATTCCTGCAAAAGAAGTTTATAAGACTAATTAGGGGGTTAAAAAAAGAGGTAAATTATTTAAAAAAAGAGTTTATTGTTCAGATTCTTGAGCCATTTCTTTGATTTCTCTAACCGCTTCATTCATCTCTCTGCGAGAAATTTTGCTATTTTTCTTTAGTTTGAATATTATTTCTTTAAGAGTAGGACTCTTAACTAACAATTCTTTTAATTTCTCAGGACCTAATTGTAAAATAAGTTCGTGACCCAAATATTTTGCTAATTCTTGCGAAAGCATTTTAGTCATAGAAGGATTAAGTTCGGAGGAAAAAACTCTTGATAATTCTTCACTTGCTTTTTGAGTCATTTTTTTTTCTTCAAGTTCATTTATTCGTCTAGCATTCTTCATTTCAAATTCTTGGGCTTCAAAATATTCTTTTCCTCGTTCCATTTCCATCGAACGCATTTGTTTTTGCCTAGCCTCAAGCACACCAGCAAGTTCTCTAGTCGCTTTAATCGCCCCCTTACCAGACTTAATCATCGATTTAGGTGAAAACCCAGCCCCTCTTCTTCTAGTGCCTACAAACATAAATAATTAACTCACTTTGAGGTATAAAAAGAAATTGCTTGTACTAAAAAAAATAGAAAAAGAGATATAATTAATTTAAAAGTTAAAAAATTAACTAAAAGTTAAAAAAAAACTAATTAAAAAATTGATTAAAAAAAATTATTTTTTAAAAAAAATAGTTGATTACTAGCCGGCTCCGCCACCACCACCGCCTCCGCCGCCCCCTCCTCCTCCGGAAGAACCGCCGTGGCCGCTTGATGACTGAGAGGTATTGAATCCTGAAGACATCCCACTACTAAAAGAATGATAAACCGAAGCACTAGAGAAAGCCATTAACCCTGAATTATTTCTTTGAAGTTGTGTAATCATCGCTTTGTCAAAGTACTTTATTACATTCTCAGCATTTCCAAAAACAGTTGCATAAACAAGGTATTGTTCCCACAAAACTATTTGAGGAGGCAACTTGTCTTTCATTAAACCAAAATCATCAAAATATCGCTTAAGAGCATTCCAGTGTTCATAGTGTTCTGCAGCAAGAGGAGTCATTTTTGGCAAAGCACGAGGAAAACCAAATGTAATAAACAAAAATATTCCAATAATAAATAAAGTTATCATAATTGGATTAAATAATATTAAAATAAATAACCCGATAAATCCAACAAAAAATAATGTTGTAATAATAAAAACTATTTTTGACCCAATAGTTCTTCGAGGAGTTTTTGCAAAAATAAAACCAAACACTAAACCAAACATTCCAATAAAGAAAGCAAAGAAAACTGATTCAATAAAAAACATGGCTCCAATTACTAAAGTAATTGCACTAAGTCCTGCTATTAAGAACAAGAATTTTTTTCTTCCAGTAAAATCAAAAAATTTGTTATCTTTTGTGCCACTAATTTCAAGAACCTCTTTTGTAACACACATATACCATTCGCCAAACAAAGAGTTAACTCTTTTCTGCTGATTTTTAACTATTTGTGAAAGAGTAATTTCTTTTACAGGCTCATCAGCTTCAATAAAGAAATTAAGTTTCTTTGAACCAACAAATATTTTTTCCATCAAAAACTTTTCAGATTCAGTTAATCCTTCAGAAGTTTTTATTTTAGTTAATTTGTAATCCTCTTTGTTAAAAAAAGAAGCAATTACTCCTTCTTTTTGTATTTTTTCAATTTTAATATAATTTCTTCTAATTAAATCCATTAGAGTAGCAATCATCCCCCCAACCGTGAAATTCATGTTAACTAAATAATCAACCACATACGGTTTGTCATTAAAAGGAATATCTCGCTCGTACAAAACTTTCTCAACATAAGGTTCTACTCCGAATTTTTTATAAAAATAATAAAACCCGCTCGCGCAAATTATTAAAACAATTAATGGCCAAATCCAAAGAATCATTACTCTTTGTTTCCATTCTTCAGTTGCTTTTTCAAATCCTTTTTCTTCAGCAATTACTTCGTTAAATCCGGTTGAATTTATTTGCTTTGAAAAAGTGCCTTGTGAAATTACTTCTTTGTTAAAAAGAACTCTTGCTTCCAAAAAAGTTTCTTTGGGAATATTTTTTGCAGTTATAAAAAGATTTGTTCCGTTCAAATTCCAATTAGCATCTAACAAAGGGTGAATCCAAACTTTACTTCCTTCTGCAAGAGGAACTGGGAAAATTATATTTGCTGAAAAATTATTTACTGGGGCCGCCCATTCTTCCCCCCAAAGTTTCCAATACAATTCGTAAGCATCAGTATAATTATTGATAACATTTTTCAAAGTGTATTTTAGAACAAAAACTTTTCTCTCATTAGCTGCATTATAATACCAAGTGGCTTTAAAATTTGGGTTAAAAGTAATGGTTGGCTGAATTTCCATTAACTCTGAATTAGAAGTTTTTTCAAAAACTTTAAAATCATCTACTGATTCATTTTCGCTTAAATTAATTTCCCTATAAGCATAAGTATAACTTCCAGAAAAATTAAACCCAAGTTCTTCAGAAATAGTAATACTCGCATCTTCATTTATTATGTAATCAACATTAACATAATCAAAACTATAGGACTTTGCATAAGAGAATGTTGAAAAAGAAATTAGTAATAAAAACAAGGAAATTAACAAAAAAAGTTTTTTTTGCATGATAAATAGAGAATTAAAGTGAATAAAAAGATTGCTTTGAGCAGAAAATAGAATAAATTGTTAAAAAATAAATTAGTTAGTAGAAAAATTCAAAAATTACTTCTTTCTAGAGAGAAGATACCTAATAATTTTTTTAATTTTTGATTTCTTGCTCTTGTTGCTTGGAGCTCGAGGAGATTTAGAAGCTTTTCCAACTATTTTTTTAGTTACTTTCTTACTTACTTTTTTATTTTTCTTAGAAAGTACTTTTTTAGTAATTTTTTTAATTTTCTTTTTAGCCAATCTCATCACGCTCAAATAAATAAAAAGTTGGTTGAATTTAAGTAAGCGAAGCACAGCCGTAGTAGCACCAGTCTACTAAAGCTTTGTCGTGTTCACTTACTTTTTGGACTCGGTGAAAGAGTGCCATGAACAATTGCTGAATCTGACTTAACCTATCAGCTCATTCTAATGGTTATCTCCTTCATGCAAAGAGCAAGCTTAACAGTAACAGATTTCGTAGAGAGAGTTATAGTCCAATCTCTCTATTAATAGCGAGTTACTGACATAGGCTGTCTTTGACATACCCTTTCCAGGACAACCGATGAGTCCCGATCAACCAACTAAACTACTATATGATATTACTAAGTATATACGCTTGAGGGTTTCGAAAAGCGAGTTCAAAACAAATCCTAAATAGAAAAAGCAAACAAAATGCACTCAATTCTTAGACAACAGACGAAAATTTAGGTGATTTGAGTATTAAGGGTTTTTTGAGTTAAATTAACTATTTTTTTAAAGTTAAAAATTTTAAAAAAAGAATATTCTAAAGTCAAGTAAAAGAAATAAAAAAAAAATTTTAATATTCTAAAGTTAAGCAGAATAATAAAAAAATATTGCCCGCAATTGATTGATCACAATCAATTGTCAAAAGGCGCATAGATAAAGTGTATCATAGTTTAGTAATCTAGTCATTACCATCTACAATTTTGCAGCGGAACTATTTGTGTTTTTGCAACCTTGAGCTTTTAGTTTTGCAAGACTAAACACATCGCCCGAAGGCTTTGTGCGTACATCCGCAACCTATCAAACCGATCTTCTATCGGTGCTCTCGTTCCTACAACCCAGTTTTTCATGGGGTCTCGGAAAAGATTAACTCTTTTTAGGGATGGCTTCGTGCTTAGATGCATTCAGCTCTTATCCACTACAGCGTAGCTACCCAGCATTGCCTTGTCAGACAACTGGCACACCAGCGGCTGCGACGCTCTGTTCCTCTCGTACTCGGAGCATCTTCCCCTCAGTTAATCAACAACTCCAACAGATAGTATCCAAACTGGCTCGCACCGTTCTTAACCCAACTAACGTACGGCTTTAATGAGTAAACCCCTCCACCCTTGGCTGCTCATGCACAGCCAGGATGCCATGAGACGACGGCGAGGTAGCAAACCGCGGGGTCGATGTGAACTCTTACCCGCGACAACTCAATTACTCCCAGGATAGGTTCATTGTAAGACTAGGGCCCTACTAAGAGGCGCACTAGCGTTCGCTAGACCCAAGTTTCCTTCCAGCTTTGCGTGCCATTGGCAAAA